>JAHZLG010000050.1 GCA_022599995.1 Alphaproteobacteria bacterium
AACGAAAACCCTTTGCCCTTCATGTTCTCACCCTTCGTTTTCTCTTCCTACGTTTTCTCTTCCTTCGTTTTCTCTTCCTTCGTTTTCTCGCCCTTCATTTTCTCGCCCTACGTTTTCTCACCCCTCACGATGATCTTCTGGTCTTGCTGATCGCCGCGGTCACGATGGGCGACGAGTCGATTGCCTCTTCACTGCTCCCGGGAAAGACATCCTTCATTGACACAAGGTGCTCCTCCGTCTTTTGTCCAAACCCTCATCGATCGGGTTCACTGCATCGAAGCAAGCGATCAATGGCAACACGGTCGCGACCCGCGCCAATGGATAGGACACCTTGTCTTTGACACGCGCACCCTCGCCCAACCAGCCTTGAACACGCTGTTCGTTCTAGAGGATGACGATCGAGGTGCAAGGTTGGTGGCTGACCAATCCCACGCAAGGCAACAAGATATTGGGCTCGGCGGTGGCGACCCTGACGAGCAGTCTTCGATTGCTGCTCCCATCGAGATTCCCCCCGCGGTGAAGGCACGCATCCGTGATGCCGAGCACCACGGGGTCGCAGGGGTTATCGGCATTTTCCCCGTCGATCTGTTTCAGACGGTGAGCCCACTGCCCTATCTGCAAGTGCACCGCCCGCGCGTCCTTGCCGCCCTGCAAGCTGGAATTGTCGGCGTGCCGACCGCGTTGGTCGAGTCCGTTAACCCCCACGGCACCTTGCAAGCCATCGCCCCCGATGCAGTGTTGTTCGGAGTGACGGGAACAAACGGCAAGACCTCTACGGTGGACATGATCCGCCAACTCATCACGGCACAGACGGGACAACCCGCGGGGTCTATCGGAACCCTAGGCATATGGCTGCAGCAACCCGACACGATGACCGCCACTCGGATTGATGGCGACGGGGCGGCTGGCGACCTTTCTCGGCTATCCATTTTGACAACCCCCCCCGCAGGGGAAATCGTGGCGGCTGTCCGTGCCCTGTACGAGCGAGGAGCACGCTACATTGCTGTCGAAGCCTCAAGTCACGGACTCGCCCAGCACCGACTCGATGGATTGCGGTTTCAGGCGGTTGGTCTCACGAACCTTACCCACGATCATCTCGACTATCACCGTACTTTCGATGCCTATCGTGCGAGCAAATTGCGGTTGTTCACCGACTTCCATGCCCCCGTGGCAGTGTGCTTGCGTGCCTCATCGGCAGGGGTGGGGATAGCCTCGGCGGTCGAGACGGATGTCGCATCGCTCCGCCAGTGGATGGGCTGCGCCGATAGCGCCGAGGGTTCCGATAGCCGCCATGCAGTCGATGCCGTCGATGCCGTCGATGCCATGCCCGACTACATGCAAGAGAACCTTGCCCTTGCGGCCGCGATGATTCGGGCGAGCGGCATCCCTCTGCACCCCAAGGCTATTGCTCGGCTTCATGGAGTGCCGGGGCGGTTTGAACAGGTCGTGCCCCGGGTGGTGGTCGACTACGCCCATACCCCCGACGCCCTTGAGCGGGCAATCACCGCGGCACGACAACTGTTAGGACGACCCCTCCCACCCCTCCCACCCCTTCCCGCATCCGCCACCTCCTCCACCCCTGCCACACAGGGGGATCGCCCCGCACAGGACAAGCGGGCATGGCAAGAGGGGCAACCCCCAGCCCGAGTGGCGTCGCAGGGGCGATTGATTGTCGTATTCGGGTGTGGCGGCGATCGCGACAAGACCAAGCGTGCCACCATGGGAGCCGTTGCCGCACACAACACCGATCCCGGTGACTTGGTGATCATCACCGATGACAACCCCCGCTTCGAGGATGCCGCAACAATCCGTGCCATGGTGCGACAAGGGTTCGTTGAAGCAACCGATCTGAGAAACCTAGACCTGCAGGAACCCCCGCAGGAACCCCTGCAGGAACCCCCGCAGGAACCCCTGCAGGAACCCCCGCAGGAACCCCCGCAGGAAGGCACCGAGTGGCAGTCGATTGCTCCTTTGCGCCTCGAAGCCCGCTTGGTCGAAATCGGCGATCGCGCCGCAGCTATTCGTGCCGCCATCGCCCAATCTGATCTGTGGGAAGAGACGGCCGGGCAAGACGTCGTGCTCATTGCAGGCAAGGGGCACGAACCCTATCAGGTCTTGGCAACGGAGACGATTGCCTTCGACGACCGATGCGTGGCAAAGCAGGCCTACCATGCGATGCGCCGCCACGAGCCCGGGTTGTTCTGCCTCGGCGATATTTCGCGCGCCTGTGCTGCAGGAGGTCTTGCCTTTGGCAACGCCCGCGGGGTGAATGTCCACGCCGCGAATGCCTACGCTGGCAACCTCGAGAATACCGCAGACGCCCCTGCCCACGACTCCTCGGCTTGGGACGAGCAGCAATTTTATGCCGTCCATTTTGATAGCCGCGCCTGTACCAATGGGGCACTGTTCTTTGCCATGCCATCCGAGGCCTCCCCCGCCCGCGACGGAGAGAATTATGTGCTTGCCGCCTGCCACAACGGGGCTATCGGCGCGGTGGTGCGGGCGAGCTATGCCAAACAGATAGCAGCACAACTCCTTAAGGTGACCACTGCACCTAACCCCTTTTGGTTGATTACCGTCGGGGATGATTACGATGTGCTCGATGTGCTGCACGCCTTGGGGCGGTATCGTCGCGCGCGCCAGGCTGCAACCATCATCGGCATCACGGGGTCGGTTGGCAAAACCAGCACGAAATTTGCCCTCGCCGCGGCGTTGCGCAGCGCGAGCAACAAGGAGCAGTCTGGCGCGAAGGCGGGCAGCGCAGATACGGGCACAGGGGCGGGCACGAGTGCAGATACAGGCACGAGCGCGGGCACAGGTACAGACGCAGACACGGGCACGAGAGCAGACACGGGCACGAGAGCAGACACAGGTACAGACGCAGATACAGGCCCGAGAGGGCGGGTCTACACTGCCCCGGCAAGCTATAACAACGCCTTGGGTGTCGGCTATGCCCTTGCCTCGATGCCATGGACAGCACATTATGCGGTGGTCGAAATAGGCACCAACCACCCCGGGGAGATTATCCTCCTCAGCCAGCTTGTGTCGCCCAACATCGCCGTTATCACCGCAGTATCCGCGGCGCACAGTGCCAATTTCACTGGCATCGAAGCGATTGCTGCCGAAAAGGCGGCTATCATCGACGGCACAATCCCCGATGGGATGGTTATCCTGCCGCGCTCTTTGCCTTTCTACTCGTGGTTTCGTGCCAAGTGCCAGCGTCGTCAGGTCATTGCTCTCGATATGATTCAGCGTGACGCTGACGACACCGTACAAAATGTCGTCGGCGACACCGTTCAGCATGTCGTCGGCGACATAGCCATACCCGAGACAGGCATCATTAAGATTACCCCTATCGACCGCAGAACAATTCGCGTGACATCCGATGCTCGCAATCCCTCTTACCCCCCCCAGACCGTCGAAGTGACCATGCGACGCCCGGGAAAGCACTGGGTGCACATGGTCGGACTCGTGCTGGCAGTGACGACAGGCTGCGGTGTCCCGCTCGTGGAAGCAACCAAAAGCCTTTGGGAATTTGATTTGCCGCGCGGAAGGGGCGACCTGCTGTCATTATCTGTTGCTCGGCCTGTTGCTCGGCCGCCTTGTGATACCCCCCTGCCGCATCACGCCGAGCAACAACATCCGCGCACGGCCAATCAGCACCCATGTGTCGCCGATGACCCGGTTGAGATAATCCTGTTCGATGATAGCTACAACGCCAATGACGCGTCGATGCGGGCTGGGATCGACGCCTTTGTTGAACTCAGCGCGCACTCGGAGCTGCCGAAAGTCGCGGTGATTGGCGAAATGCTGGAACTCTCCGACCCCGCCGCGGTCATGCTTGCCCTGCAAACCCCGTTGGAGAGCTTCGACCGATGGCATCTGATCGGCGAGCACACCCGCCTTCTCTATGAGGCATTGAAACAGCATGTCGATGCCACCACCCCCCCACCCCACCCCTCCCACCCCTCCCCCCCCTCCCGCGCGCTCCAGCTGCAGCAATCCCCTGCAATGCCAGGAAAAATCACGTGGCACGTGGATGCGGGGCACCTCGACGAAATGCTGATTGCCGAGTTTCAACGCCACGGCAAATGCTGGGTCTTTGCCAAAGGATCGCTGGGCAGTGGCGTGTGGCATGCGCTCGGCAGGGTTTTTGCAGACGCGCGTGTCGAATGCACGCCGCTCGACCCGGCCCCATTTCTTTCTCTTGATCACAAGACGGTGTGATGACCATTCTTATCGGCCTTTTTCTCCTTGCCTTCCTCATGACGCTGATCATTGGGGTTCCCGTGCTCCACTGGCTGCGCTACCGGTTCAACGCGGTGAACACAATCCGCGAAGACGTGCCCGACAACCATCAGGCAAAACAAGGCACCCCCGCCATGGGAGGGCTTATGTTTCTTGCTCCTTGTGGCTTGGTGATGGGATTTGTCTTTTTGTTGGTTTGGCGGCATTCGTTCGATACCGCATTTCCTGTCTGGGTGAATGTGGCGACCATTCTTTTCGTGGTGCTGGGGTGCGCCCTGCTGGGGTTTGTCGATGATGCAAAGAAATACTGGCGATGGGGCAAGAGGCGGGGGCTAAGTGGACGGGCGCGTCTGGTCGTTCAAGCCCTGCTCGCGGGGGGGGCAAGCCTGATTGCGACACAGTACGGAACATTGGACACGACCGTGTCGCTCGGGTTCGGGCTAGGGTTTGGCGTTGACCTTGCGTGGTGGGGGCATGCCCTGTTCACGGCGTTGGTCGTTATGGCCACTGCCAATGCCGTAAACCTCACTGATGGGCTGGATGGGCTCGCCGCAGGATGCGGGGGGATTGCCCTTGTGGGGTTGGTGCTGCTGCTGCTCGTAGTGGGGTTGGTCGGGCATCCAGACCTTGCTGATACGGCAACGCTTGAGGGGGTTGTATCGGGGCAAACCCATGCGATGCTGGGGGTGTTCGTGCAATTCATGGCACCGGTGCTCCCCGCTATCGTGCTGGCAGGAGGATTATTTGGCTTTCTCTGGTACAATGCCCACCCGGCGCAGGTGTTTATGGGTGACACGGGTTCACTGGCAATCGGCGGGATGATCGGCATCACCACGATCATGATCGATGCTGCCTTGCCTCTGATTGTGGTGGGGATCGTGTTCGTCATCGAGACGCTGTCGGTCATCGTTCAGGTGTTCTGCTTCCAGCGGTTGGGGTTTCGTCCGTTTCTGATCACCCCGATCCATCATCATTTCGAACGCAAGGGCGTCCCCGAAACCCGCATCGTCATGCGGTTCTGGTTGATTAGCTTAGGGGCAAGTGCCCTGATGATTGGCGTGATCGCAGGAGCTGCCGCATGATTGTGACCGCATACAAAGACCAGCACGTCATCGTGCTTGGCTTGGGGGTAACTGGCACCGCCACGGCCCGCGCCCTCAAGGCGGGAGGCGCGCGCATCGGCGGTTGGGATGGCAACCCCGAGGTGCAGGCGCGCCAATGTGCCTTGCTGGCCATCGAACCGGTCGATCCCTTCCAGCTCCCCGCGACGGTTGCCTTGGTCGTGGCGTCACCGGGGATTCCCTCGGATCACGTGGTGATGCAACACATTCGGTTGTTGTCGCTCCCGATCACGTCGGACATCGATTTGGCATACCGCACATGCCCCACTGCCCGCTATGTCTTCGTGACGGGAACAAACGGCAAGTCGACCACGGTCAGCTTGTTAGCCCACATGCTCGAAGAAAACAAACTGCAGGTGGCGGCAGGAGGCAATCTAGGCCCACCGGTGCTCGATTTGCCTGCGTTTGATGCCTCAGGGGTCTATGTGCTCGAGACGTCGTCCTATCAGCTCGAACGCATGACCGAGGCAGTGTGCAGCGTGGCAGTGTGGCTGAACATTACCCCCGATCACCTGGAATACCACGGGAGCATGGCAGCCTATGCCCGCGCCAAAATGAACATTTTCCACGGGCACCCGCGCCTTTCGGTGGTGGGGCAGGACGATGCGTTGTCGCGCGCGGTAACCGAGTCCCTGCTGGCAAACAACAATTTTGTCTTGCCGATCTCTGTCAATCACGAAGGTGGTATTGGCATCACCTTAGACGAGCATGG
>JAHZLG010000051.1 GCA_022599995.1 Alphaproteobacteria bacterium
ATTCGCAAAGCCACGCTCCACTTGATAAAACTGGGCATAGGACGTAATCGCCATCAACCACGCCTTCGGGTTCAACGGATGGACGATTAACCCATTATACCAGCGCAACGCTCGGTCTTTTGCGGGGCCCTCCGCGCCCTGCCCGCCCGCCGGCAGTTGTTGAACCGGTGCCGAGTAGATACGCCACGAGAGAAAAAGAATATAGGCAACTGAGCCTCCCCACAGAGCATATTGAACGGTTGGCACGCGCTCGAGCACCTGCAGCAGCCCCACCCCGCCACCGAGCATCACAAGCATGTATCCCGTCATTGTGCCACCAAGCACAGGAATGGTGCGACGAAACCCGTACTGTGCCCCATGCGATAGGAACAGCATATTGGCAGGGCCTGGTGTCGCTATCAGGATTGATATGAACACAAAATAGCCGATGATCTCTTGGATGGGCACGTTCGTTCGCTCCTTCGTTGGTCAAGATTAGCCCCGACCTGACTCGATCAATCTAGCGACGAGTCTTTGGCAGATGTAGAAAATGACGGCTAGGCTGGCACGTCAAGGGTGAGAACAACCGGCGTATGATCGGATGCCCGCTCGCGTGCACGCGCCTCGATGTCTACCGAGCAATCGACGACACGGTCAGCGCACGAGGGCGACAGTTGGAAGTGATCAATCCGCAACCCCTCCCCGCGTGAGAAGGCACCCCCACGATAGTCCCAGTAGGTAAAAGCTGTTTGAGGCAAGGGATTCAGTGCCCGCCAAATCTCGGTGAGCCCCAATGCCGCGAGGCTCTGATACCAGTCAAGCGATTCCTGTTGGCAAATGGCATCATCCTTGAAGCGATCGGCATCGAAGATGTCGACGGCATGCGGGGCAACGTTGAAATCACCGCCAATCGCAAAGGGGAGACCACTGGGCAACAGGGTTTCTTCAACGTGGGTGCGCAGGCGCGCCATCCATAAACACTTGTAGAGAAATGTCAGTGAGTGCACCGTTCCGGGCTTCGGTGTCGTTAGCCCCAGTGCTGTGCCAAGGCGGCAAATCTCGGCGAGTTGCTCGGCGGAAGCTGCCCCCTGCTGATTGGCATCGCTGTTCTCATCCACGCGATGATTATCAGTCGTCACATAAACCGGATTTCCATTGGGCAAATAGATATTGCAGAGCCGCATGCGCCAGCCCTCTTGGGCATGCGCCTTCTTTGCTGCATGCTGGTCGTCGGCCTGATGGTCGTCGGCCTGCTGGTTGTCGCCGGGTGCCGGGGCGATGGCAAGCTCGACATCGATAAAGCGCGCTTGGGGATCGGCAACAAAATGATCGGCCATTTGGGCATACAACCCCTTCTTTTGCACGAATCCGATTCCCTCAAGGGCCGCAACGTAATCCAAAGCCAAACGAAGGACCGCTGGAGGAAGGCTGGGCAACGTCGTTGCGCGCACGCGGGCCGTGATTCCTCGATCCTTGCGGCAAAGCACCGCTACCCCATTATACGTCTGCTGCCCGACCGCATAGACGTCATAGGCAGGAAAGCGGTCGCGGGGAAAATCTTCTGCCAAGCACTTAAGCTCTTGCATCATCAGAATATCGGGGGTGTGCTCGTTCACCCACTCCGTGGCACGATCAACCCGTGCTCGAATGGAATTCGTGTTATACGTCGCAACAGTGAACGCCCGCCCGCCGTGAACCAGCCGCTGGAGGGGGTCAACCGCAGGAAATAATGGCGGTGTGTCGACGTCGTCCCAAAGAGTCTGCTCTTGCTCACCCAAAGCTAAACGACTTCTTGCAATCGCAAACAAGCCGCTTCTTGCCCGTGAAGGAGAAGAAGAAATGCTTGCCCCTTATCTCCGAGACAAAATCCAAGCAGCCACCGCGCAACAAACTCCATGACCTGTTGTCCGTCACGATGCGGTCGTTGAGCATAAGATGATCGGCAGGGTCGGCACTTTCCGTGGTCAAGGTGAATTCATACTGAAAACCCGCACAACCGCCGGGGTGAACCGACACGCGAAACAAACTTTGCGGGTGTTGCGCCAAAACCTCTTCCAGCTGTGCGATGGCATTCTCACTCAGCGTAAATCCCTCGGGGACATCGGAATCATCCTTCTTAAGGGCAAATCCAAAATCATCACTAGGAAGTCCCCCATCCGCCGATGGAGCAATTTGACGAGGCTTGAGCATCATAACGCCATTTCGAAGTTAGGTGTCTGCGTGAATACCGCAACAGCGATCACGTTCTTGGAGGTTCTAAGAGCTTCGAGTATATGTTCACCTGCCACAAGGTGCAAGATTGTCGAATGCGGCACTCATCCACCTCTGGGTGTTGTCCCGAGAGGATGTCTTGCGATTTGCTTCTTCACGGTTCGATCTCGCAGAACCTTCGCTTCATAGTCACAAAATCTTCGCTTCGTAGTCACAAAATCTTTTCTTCGTAGTCACAAAATCTTTTCTTCGTAGTCACAAAGGTGACGGATAACGCAACTCCCACACTTCGGCTTGCGCGCCACACAGGTGTACCGTCCATGCAAGATGAGCCAGTGATGCGCATGGCTAATGTAAGCCGCCGGGGTCTGGGCCACGAGAGCCTTTTCTACCGCGTCAACCGTTTTCCCTACTGCCATGCCGGTTCGGTTGCCGATACGGAAAATATGGGTGTCGACCGCAATCGTTGGCGCACCAAAAATGATGTTCATCACGACGTTTGCGGTCTTGTGTCCCACGCCGGGCAAGGCCTCGAGTGCCTTTTGGTCGCAGGGCACCTCGCCGCCGTGGTTGTCGATCAGCTGCTGACTAAGCCCAATCACATATTTGGTTTTGCTCCGAAACAGCCCAATCGTCGAGATGGCAGCCATCAGTCGCTCTTCGCCGAAATCGAGCATCTCAGCGGGCGTTGCGACTTGCTCGAACAGGGCACGCGTCGCCTTATTGACCCCCGCATCGGTGGCTTGCGCGGACAACACCACAGCGACCAGCAGGGTGTAAGCATTGGTATATTCGAGGTCACTCTTGGGCTCCGGCGTCGCCTGTTGCCATAGTCGGTAGGCTTCCGCGAGTCTTTCGGAGGGGGTCATGGACATAGACATAAACAGAGACTTTCGATGATCACGCGATTTCGACGAGAGAAAACAACCAAATCCATGGGGTAAGCGGAAGGTATTACCCCCGCGGCACTGGCCCAAGCTTGGTCGACAAAAAGGACACAGGTGGAAGGCGTCGCAACCGCTTGCCTCTTTCGACGGCGGCGCGCAATTGACGATCGAGCAGGGCGAAAGAATCAACACTGCCCGAAGAATTGTCATTCAGCCAGACGGGGACAACGTGCATCAGCACGCTTGCCAGAGTAAGCCGTCGGGTGAAAAAGTCTGTTCCTTCCGATGGGTCAAGGGCTGCATACCAGATCGTGTCGCTTGTTTGCCAGAGACAACGTGAAAATGCGGCTCCGCTAAGCAAGCGAAACAATCCGGTCGCAAGGACTGGCCGATAGGGAGACCAAATCGATAGGCGTTGCTTCGTGACAAATGAGACGCGCCGTCCAATCCCCCACTGCATGAATTCATCGGGCAACGGCATCCCACTGCTCGATGAGGGGGCGGTCGAAAAGAGCGGGCAAGTACCAGACAAGGAAGAAGAAGACGCCGTATCAGGAACCGATGACGTTTCGTGCCGAAAAACCCCACGCCAGTGATGGAAGAATTCCCGCGGCAAATACTGCTCCATTTGATGCAGTAGCCACGCATCGCCCGTGCTATGGGCGAGCCTAGCAAGGCCCGCAGGAGACATGTCGGCAAATGCCGCGGTTACCTGCTCGCAGTAAGTTGTCGTGCCCCCTGCCGCCGCGGTGTCTTCGGTGATCCCCGCTGAGGTCGATGCATGCGGCGTCTCGCCTCGACCGTCACACACCTGCGCCGCCTTGTGAAATGCGCCAAAACGCCAGCCGAGCGATGGGTCGAAGGTCATTTCTTCGAGGGCTTGGGGCAACACAGCCCGCATCAGACGGAGATTTGCAGGAGGTGTTTGCATGGGGTGTTAGCCTGGGATGTTAGCCTGGGATGTTAGCATCCGTGAATCGTGGTATCACTGGACGTGTGAAGGAAAAAGCCTGCGGGCAATCCCTGTTTCAAAGCTTCGAGCTTCCGAATGGCTGTCGAGGTCTGGGTGACCCGACCAACAAGATAGCTCATCGAACCGATCCTCGCCCCTGCAGAATCTTCGGTGCTGCACGTTACAAAGAGCACGATCGACTTCTTGGTTTGGAGTCGCTCGGTGCTGTCCGGGGCAGCCTCTTCGTTCTTGGTAAGCAGGATATCTTGCATCTTGGATAGCACAGCTTGCCCACCGTCCGACCCGAGCAAGGCAACGGGACACGCGAGGTTGATCGCGGTCACCTTGCTCCAAAAATTCTCGACCGTGGTGCTCCCCGTAGAGGTGGCACGGGTGAATGACCCTGACTGGAGCGAATCGTGCATCACCGACCGCACGCCTTGCCCGTCGTTTGCCGGCGTGCCACCCGCAGAGCTTGTCGCCCTGCCCTCCCCGGCCGAGCGTGCCATTTGGGCATTGTCGACCATCTGGTTGTGCGTTGAATCCCCCACATTGCCTCTCACTCGATCGGGCGAAAGGGGGGCGGATTGCCCATCTCCCTCCTGAGGCGCAGCAACAGACGATCCCCGCGCCCCTGTGCCCCCCTGAGGCGCAGCAACAGACGATCCCCGCGCACCTGTGCCCCCTTGAGGCGCAGCAGCCGACGACCCCCGCGCACCTGTGCCCCCCTGAGGCGCAGCAGCCTGCTTTGCCTGCGAAGCCTTCTGCCTTTCATTGCGACGATTCTGCTCTTTGGCAGCGATGGAAGCGAGAGTCACCTTGCCCGCTCGCACATCCCCTAGCGCATAGGCCGCCTGAAAAACCAATCGTTTTTCATTGCCGTTGCGTGTTTCTTGCATGCAATCGAGCAG
>JAHZLG010000052.1 GCA_022599995.1 Alphaproteobacteria bacterium
CACTGGTGAATTTGGGAAATGTCGTGCACGAAACCGGAGGCTATGACGACTTTCTGATCGGAGGGGGCGGAAAGATGGCCGCCTCTGACAGTGGCGGGCAAGCCTATTTGATATACGGGGATAACACGAAGTCATTCCCTGGGGAAGTCGACGTGAATGCGCTCTCGTCGACCGAGGCTTTGGTCTTAAAATCCGAGTACGAAGACCTTGGCAGCGTTGCCGCGAGTATTGGCGACGTTAATGGCGACGGGGTGCATGATTTGGCCGTGGCAGCAGTGTCGGGCGGCAAAGTTTTTGTTTTGTTTGGCTCGGCGGACGGGGCAGGGGGGATCGGATCGATTAATGGCGGCAAGCGCGAGATCAACCTTGATGCGATCGAAGCCGATCAAGGGTTGGTCATTACCTCGGCAACGGGCGATGGATTCGGTGCCGCCATTGATGGGGTGGGCGATGTCAATGGGGATGGGTTTGACGACCTGCTGATTGGTGCTCCCCTCACGGACGTGGATGTCACAGGCGGGCCGGGGCTCGAGACGGGCGTTGGTTCTGTCTATCTTGTTTTTGGCAACACAAGCATTGGCACACAGATCATTGATACCATTGACCCGACCAAGGTGACGCGCGAACTGGATGTGTCCTCGTTCTCTGAGGCGCAAGGCAGGGTGTTCCACGGAGGCGATGCCGGCTATGAATTTGGCAGTGGCCTCGCAGGATTAGGCGATTCCAATAATGATGGCTTCATGGATTTCATCGTAGGAGCACCGGGTGCCCCCTCGGGCGATGTGATCGGTATTGGCGAGGCCTACGTGTTCTATGGGTTTGACTACGGAGGCTAGCAGTCGGGGCAAGCGTCCTTAGGCGGCGAAAAACGACTGCAAGACCTGTGCATATATTTGCTCCATGCGTATCAGGTCAGTGATCGCGACCTGCTCATCAACCGCATGCATCGAAGCGTTGCACAACCCCAGATCAATAACCGGACAATGCATGCGGACAAAACGAGAATCCGACGTGCCCCCCGTTGTCCGCAATGCACAGGGCGACCGCGTAACCGTCTCGACCGCATGGCAAACACTGCGCACAAAAGACGATTCGGGATCAGTTAAAAAGGGTGCCGAAGACAACCGATAAGACAAGACAACCGCAAAGCCGCCTGCTTGCCACGTGTGCGACCCCTGCATCGGCCGTGCCTCGGCAGGTACCGTGTTGTCCGCAGGCATCGGCCGCGCCTCGGCAGGTACCGTCTCGACCGCCAAATAGGTCGAGAGGTGAGCCACCAATGATGCCACCAACGTGCTAGGGGTGTGCACTGCGCCAAAACGACAGGCGATTGATGCCTCGGCATGGCCAGGCACGACGTTGCGCGCCAAATTGCCGACGCGAATATCAGTAACAGACACAACCGAGGGTTCAAAATCAGCATCTCCTTGGTCGGGTTGCCACGTGCCCACCGAGCAAAGAATATCAGCAAGTCGTTGCGCCGCATTGTGCGCCAGGTGGGGGTAGCCGACATGCCCCGCAACGCCGAGCACCTCCAGGGTGAAGTGCATGCTGCCGCGTCGTCCGTGTTTCGCCGTGTCGCCCACAGTCGCGACCGAGGTCGGTTCACCCGTGATGCACCCATCCCACTGCTCGCCATCTGCAACGAGTTGTTCGAGCACAGGGCGGGTTCCAAAGGTCGCAACACCCTCCTCATCGCCGGTCAGCAAAATGGCAATGTCGCCATCCGCCGACTCTTCCACCGCGTGCAAATGACGGTCAATCGCCGCCATGAAGGCAGCAATCGCCCCCTTCATATCGACCGCCCCGCGCCCGTAGAGTATGCCCTCCTCGACGGTGGCGGCGAAGGGATCGTGACGCCACCGCTCTGTCGCAGAGGACACAGCCGGCACGACGTCCACGTGCCCTAGAAACATGAGGCATCGATTCGAACGATCCGAGGGGCCGGGGGCACGCCGACGAGCATAAATGTTCGTTGTCTGCGCATCGCCGTCGCCCAGTACGATGATTTGTGCAGCAAAGCCGCGACTTGCCAGCCAATCCTCTAGATACGCAAAGATCGCACCGTTGGCGGGGGTCGGGGTGACGAATTGGATAAGCGCGGTTGCGTAGTCTGCGACCAGGGGCATAGACGAGGGTTCCTTAGCGATGGTCATACCAAGAGGGACATTAATGACGCCAGCGACTGCCGTGCCCGCCGTGACAACAACAACGGCGGCAACAGCGGCAACGGCAGCATAGTTATACCAATGGCAGGAGGGGACACAACGTTGCCGGCACAATGACTGCGGTGTTTCGGCTAGACGAAGGAAGCCCCAGAAACAATGACAACAATGACGGTGATGTCTCGGCTAGACGAAGGAAGCTCCAGAAACAATGACAACAATCACGGTGCCCACCACAGCGACCAAAGTGTTAGCTGCGGAGCAAGTCGTTGATCGCCGTCTTGGCGCGGGTCTTCGCATCCACCCGCTTCACGATTACCGTGCAGTAAAGATTGACTCCCGACTTGGGATCAGGCCGAGACCCCGGCACAACAACCGCACCCGAAGG
>JAHZLG010000053.1 GCA_022599995.1 Alphaproteobacteria bacterium
AGATTCGAGGGACTATCGCCCAATCTTTACTGGGAGCAGGATTTGTCGTTGTTTTCGGTGAAGAACAGCGCGGGGGAGGCTGTTGCCGACACGGCCTCGGATCGCATTAGCTTGGGTCACTTGCAGGCTGAGACCACTGCCACAGGGGCGGTACAATACCGTGTAGGAGAGGATGCCCCCGACTATGCCACGCCGTTTGCTGACCTTGGCACAACAGTCCGCGTGGACAAGGCAGGGTATTACACCATCGATGTGGGCGGGGGCACGGGGGATTATGCCCTATCCGTGCATGAAGACGTAGATTATAGCTACACTCCCGCTGAAAAAAGCAGTCAAGAGGGGAAAGGTGCCAACATAGACCCAGAAGACTTGGATTTAATCGATTTCCATATTTCTATTCCTTTACTTGCTAGTCCTAGTGGTAGCACAAACTTCTTCAATAGTGACACGGGTAGTACATGGTTTTACGAAGGAAAGGAAAACGAACCTACCACCTATCGTGCACCTTATGATGGTGAGATTCCCACGTTCAATGGAATAAATACGGGTCCTGTTCTTTATCCTGTTACCTCTGGCTCGTATGGTGACGATTTTGATAATCTCGACGGAAATCTGCGTTTTCGCCTTGAGGTATTTGAGCATGATGGGTATAGCATCGATTCTCTTGCCCTATTATTTAGCCCTCAGATTAACGCACCTGGCTTTGGACAATGGGTGCCACCAGATTGGAGCAAGCAGTTCTTTTCGTCACTTTCTCTAGAAGATGCGAAGCATGGCGATGGAAGCGTGGTCTGGGAATTCGATTTTGACGTCAAATCTGCATTGTCTGCCGTGTCTGCCGTGAGTGAAAGTGACCTTCCACACTATCTTATTCGGCATATTACCGGATTTGATTTCTCTTTTTCCCGTGTGAGTGATGATATTGATCTCGCTTACAGCTTTGAATTTCTTGGTGTCACGGATGCACAGGATGACCCAGCACCATCAGGCATTTTCTCCGACTTTGATCACTTCACAAGCCACTTCTACTGAGCTTCTTGATAATCTGGCACCAGTGCCCAAGGCACACTAGTGTGCCTTGGGTTTAAACACCCATCGCCAAACTGCGCGTTCAGACTGGTCTGCCATCTAGCAAAATAGCACCCTTAGGCAGGCAGGGCCAAGACAGAGCCTCGCACCCAATCAAGCCTCGTCGGTTTCGCCGCCACTTAGAGCGGTACCAACGAGGGCCGCCAGCGCACCTCCAGCAAGCAGCCCTAGCCCAACACCGACGAGATCTGCTCCCTGCTTCTCCTTAATCGAGGGTTCGATTTTGCCGGGATGAATTGTGATCCCTGCACTTTCGATCGTCGAGCAAACTCTTTCGTATTCACGCATTAAATCACTTGCTTTCATATCAAGTGCTTTTGCGATTCCGAAGATTTGATCTAGGCTGGGAGCACCCTCGCCGCGCTCGATTCGAGATAGGGTCGATTGATTAATTCCAGCCTTTTGCGCAAAACTGTTTTGATCGCCAGTTTCGCTCTGCTCTTTTCTTTCAGTGCTGCTACGAAACTGGACAACGAGTCTGCCAAAAATCGATGAGGTTGTGGTTTCAGGTACAATCATGATGGATCCGTTGTTTTCTGTGTTAGCGGGTTACCAGTTCTCCTTTGCCTTCGATCGATCGCCGAGGCTCGGATTATCTGCAACCTATGTGTGCGAATGAAGTCCGTTATTAGCGTCTAAATTTTTGGCCCGGTCGTTTGCATTCTAAAGATGTTCAGACGCTATATCATCAAGCTTTGCTCGATTGCCGCGAATCAACATTGTTGAAGCAGAATAACCTCTTGGGGTTCAATATAGTCAATATACAAGAGTGTGTCAATTTGCTCGCAGAGCTGCATGCTTAAAATATTTCATATATGTCTATTATCATATCTGGGTATCACATTGTTTGAATATCCCCTCACCGTCAGGACGTTACACCATCAAGCTTGCCCTTGAGGAAGAACAATCTCTTAGTAATCAATATAATCAACATACGAGTTTTTATCAATACGCATTCAAATCCGAATGCTTGACATTATCATATTGGGATATTACAATATATGTATAGTATTGATAACCCCTCTCTCACTAAGGATTTTTCTTATGACTTCACACACTAATGTATCGCTTCAAGCAGCGTCTGTACTGCCATCCCTGCGCGCAAGCATGCACAGCAGTGACCTGGCGGTTAATTTTCACCTCATCAAGCCTTGCAACATGAAATGCAAATTTTGTTTTGCAACATACGATGATATTCCCAATACAGAATCAAAATCATTCTATTCGTTTGAAAATCATGCCAAAATCATTCAAGAGGTAGCAATGTTGCCAAGGGTCTCGAAAATCACATTTGTTGGGGGCGAACCAACGCTCGTTACTTGGCTGCCCGAGTTGGTAAAGCTCGCCCATGACGAAGGCTTGACAACAATGATGGTTACTAATGGATCAAGACTAAGACATGCCCCAGACTATCTTGACAAATTTGATGGCACGCTGGAGTGGATAGGCCTCAGCGTCGATAGCATTATCTCCGAAACGAATTCTCGCGCTGGACGAGTGGAACGAAAAAATTCAACGGCTTTCGGCTTGGATGACTACCTAGCCATCCATGAGCAGATTGATTGTGCTGGAATAAGGTTCAAACTTAATACGGTTGTGCACTCTGGCAATCACACGGAAGATATGGGTGTGTTGATTGCACAAACCCTACCGGAACGTTGGAAAATATTCCAAGCTCTACCGGTGAAGGGGCAAAACGATCGGCATATCGCGAACTACGTTGTTACGAAAGGCCAATTCGAAGCGTATGTGGAGCGTCACAAATACTGTAAGAGTATTACCCGGGTTGTCCCGGAGAACAATGATGCGATGACCAGTTCTTATCTCATGATTGATCCGCTTGGGCGTTTCTTCGAGAACACTGAAGGCACACACAAGTACAGCAGTCAAATTACCGAGGTTGGGGCATCGAGTGCTTTTCGGGAGATTCGGTTTTCCGAAAAGAAATTTAACGCACGTGACGGGAGATGGAACTGGAAATAGGCATCATGAATGCAACCGGTCTAAATCTCTGGGGCATAGCACACTAGTGTGCCTTGGGCACTGGTGCCCACTGGTGTGCTTGCCCCAGAGATGAGAAAGTTGCTTTCTAGGAAGCGACTTTCTTTTTAGTTTTGCTGAAGATCCGTGATGAATAATGCAGGGCGGTTGGGGTCCTTGAAGATATTGCCAACCAGCCCAACCGCATCAATGAAGCTGCCAAGCGGCACGCTCTCCATCGCTTGCCCCAATTCA
>JAHZLG010000054.1 GCA_022599995.1 Alphaproteobacteria bacterium
AGATGCTCGCCCACATGCACGTGATCAGTGTGAACTGTCCGCACACCCCGGCGACTTATCACCTGCTCTCCGCGAGAAGACTGAAGCTCTGCCGCAAGGACGCCTTCATCATCAACACCGCCCGCGGCGAAGTTATCGACGAAAAAGCCCTGATCACAGCGTTGCAAGCCGGTGACATTGCCGGGGCGGGATTGGACGTCTACGAACACCAGCCGATGGTCAATCCCAAACTGTTGCGATTGACGAATACAGTGTTGTTGCCCCATATCGGCTCGGCAACCGAGGAGGCGCGGGTGCAAATGGGGGAGATGGTGTTGGTGAACATTCGCACATGGCACGATGGACACCAACCGCCGAACAAGGTTGCCGCCACTTCGTTCTAGGGTCTCATCCTGGGTCTTAGGGTTTGTTTCTTATGTTGCTTATGTTCTTGCGAAAATCGGTGATCAGCATCGTTACGCGTCTTGTGTCACGCCCCGTGGGGTGGGCAGTGCTAAGCCCCTACTGGGTTGCGCGTCGAGAAGGCGCGCGTCGGGGGGTGTCTTTTGTGAGGGGATTTATCGGGGCCAGCATCTTTGTCCTTCTTTTTGTCCTCCTTGCCAGCACGGCGGCGGTGGCACAGGATGCGTCGGAGTCGGAAGACCTCGCCATCGAAGTACAACGGTTGAAGGTGCGGATCGAAGAGTTACAACGCTACCTTTATGGCGGCGAACCGCCCGAGCAAACCCAAGAGTACGTGAAGCAACGCGAAACCCAACAACGCCAAATCAACAACCAAACCGACGCCCTGCAGGTTGTGAGCACGCGACTGCAGTCCCTCGCCCTGCTGATCAACGACCTGACGAACCGTATCGAGCGAATCGAACACCAGTCAAGACAGGATACGGCGACTATTGAGCGTCTTGAGAATGATCTTGCCTATCGGCTTTCGCTCCTCGAGCAGCAAGGCGTGCGCACTGACCAATCCGACGGTCCGCAAGGCCCAACGACGATTGTGGCATTGCAGGATGCGCTCGAGGCACTGCAACGCGAGCTTGCGGTGGTAAATGTCCGCACGGTCGAACGCCTGAATTTGCTGGGGGCCGACAAAGGGCTTGAGCCGTTGGAGCCCTTCACATCGTCCAGCCCGGAACCAAGCGGCACCGGCCTAGAGCAAGCAGGTGCCACCACGAGCACTAGTGCTGACAATAGTGCCAGTGCTCCTGCCGACGACACTAGTGCCGATGAAACTAGTGCCGACGACACGAGCACTAGTGCTCCTGCCGACGACACGAGTGCCGATGACACGGCTGTGGGAGGCAATGCAGGCAGTGCAGATACAGCAGGCAGTGCAGATACCGCGGGCAGTGCAGATACAGCAGGCAGTGCAGGTACCGCGGGCAATACATCGGGTGATGCCGAGCGGCTCTATACGAATGCCCTGCGTGCCTTCAATGCGGGCAGCTTTGTGGTGGCACGCGACGCCCTCAAGGAGTTGCGGGAACGCTACCCGACAAACCCCTTGGCCCAGCGCGGGCAGTACTGGCTTGGTCGTTCTTACTATGCCGCCGAAGAGCATCGATTCGCCGCCGAGGCCATGGTGTCGTTTCTGCGTGCCGCGCCCCAAGCGGAGAACGCCCCTGCGGCACGACTCTACCTTGGCAGGAGCCTGGCAGGGATCGGACGTCTTAAGCAAGCGTGCAGTATCTGGCGCAGCATTGAAACCGAGCACCCCACAGCAACCAAAGTGATGGCACAGGCAGAAGAGCACCTTGCCACCTGCCCCTAAGGTTGCGTTGTGCCGCGACATTGAAGAGACGCACCGGGACTGCGGCGATGAGTGACAAAGACACAACATTGAAGCAACACGCACCCGCTCGTTTGGCATGCGCGGTGCAGAGCCCGGCGATGCGGCACCATGCCCGTGGGCTGCCCTCGGAGACCGCTGGCACAAGGGATGGTGCCGTTCCGATGGATGCCATAGAGACAGTGCCCCCAGTGCCCCCAGCACCCTCAGTGCATCCAGCACCCCCAGCACCCCCAGTGCATCCAGCACCCTCAGTGCCCCCAGCACCCCCAGCACCCCCAGTGCATCCAGCACCCTCAGTGCCCCCAGTGCCCCCAGTGCATCCTGTCGTCACGATGGATTCTGTTGGTACGCCCGGTAAATTGGTTGCGAGGGGCGCCCTCAAGGATTTGGTCGCGTGCTCGGGGGGGAGCGATAGCATGGCACTGGCACTCATGATGCGGCAGGGGCATATTGCCACCTCAGGATTTCATGCGGTGATTGTCGATCACGGCCTACGACCCGAAGCAGCCAGCGAAGCAACAAAGACCAAAGCGGCCCTTGCCGAGTGGGGCATCGACAGCACCATCATCGCCCTTGGAATGGGGGCACAACAACAAGATGCAGGGTGTCCCCGGCATGGCTCGTCTGCCCGGCGGCACCGGGGCACAACAATCACGCAGGCCCGCGATGCCCGCGCCGAGGCGATAGCAACCTTTGCCTTGGCCCGGGGCTATGAACGCGTGTTCTTAGGGCATCAGCGCGACGATCAGGCCGAGACACTCTTGATGCGGGCCACCCGGTCGAGCAGCTGGTTTGGTCTGCGTGGCATGGGGGCGGTCACCTCGACATGGTGGGGGGGGCAAGAGGTTCGTCCTTTGCTGGGCTGGTCGCGTGCGGAGTTGCGAGATTGGTTGCGCCAACAACAGCCCCGGGTTGATCACTGGATTGAAGACCCCTCCAATTCAGATCGGCGGCAGTTGCGCGTGCGGTGGCGGCAGCTCTTGTCGCGTGACGCCAGCTCGTGGGACTCGGGTGCGCCGGGCACCTCGGTCGCGCAGGGTGCGCCGCGTGGCTCTGGTTATGCAGCCGAGGGAAAGACCGCGGCGGCAAACGCTGCCTATGGCGATGGCACCCAAGAGAGATTGATTGCCTTGGCAAAACACAATCAGCGTCGTTGGTCTGTTTATCGCCAATCGCTCGCCGCCGCATGGGGGCAAGCCGTGGTGATCGACCCCATCTTCGGCACAGCCCGCATGAGGCTCGCGCAGTGGTATGGCATGGCGACCGCAACGCAACGATGGATGGTCTACGGATTGATCCGCCATGCGGGCAACCGGCAGCGACCGCCGACCCGGGCTCAGGTGGATCGAGTCGTGGATTTGCTCAATGCATGGCGCGACACCCCCAAAGGCAGGAGTCTCACCGTGGCAGGGGTTTGGTGGCTTGCCCGCGGTGATACCGTGCTGGCACTGCGCGATTATGGCTCTGTGCGCCCGGCACTGCTGTTACCGGCGTCTTTTGCAGGCGACACTGATGGTTATGCCGACGTTGCGGTTTTGCCCGCACCAAAACCCGCGTCGTGTTCCCTCTCTCCCCCGCAACCAACCCCCGGGCAACGGGCCGGGCACTATGGCCGATTTCATGGGATTTTTGATCGGCGGTGGCACTGTAATATCACCCTCAAGGAGGGAGCAAGCCCTACTTCGGAAGCCTCTGCTTCGGAAGCCTCTACTTCGGAAGCCCCGGCATCGAAAGGGAGTCGGCTGTTGGTAACCACCCAAGGTTCTTATGCCGCTCGGCACCACGGCGACTATCCCCTGATGCGCGATGCCGAGGAGTGCGTGCGCCGGTCGCTTCCCAAATTTGCCCTTGTTGCGGAACAGTCCTCTCCGGCAGGGGGGGGCGATGCCAAGCGTGAATCTTGTCATACGGTCGTGAGTGATGCTATTGCGCTGATCCATCTGCGACCATTGCTCTCGGCCTCATTGCCCGTCTTTTGAGGGGGAGAGGCGGCGAAATCGGGGGGATTCCCTTGCCTGCGGTGACAATATAACTGCGGTGGGCACGCGGGCTGCTGTGCCTGCGGTCACAGCGATGCCCACGGTCACGGCGGGCACTGTGGTCACCACCAGTGTTTCGCAGCAGCAGCACGCAAGGCTTCAGGCCGCAAAGCGTACTTTTTGCGCGGGGTGCGTCGCAGTCGAAGGAGTAAGCAACACCTCGCCATCACGCATCACAACCTGCCCTCCGACCACGGTCATCATGGGGAAGCCATAGCCCTCGTATCCGTTGAATGGCGACCATCCACAGCGGCTGGCGAACCACTCGCGCTCAAGGCGATAGTGGTGGCCAAGGTCAACCGCGGTAATGTTGGCGCGCCCCCCGACTTGCAAGCCTCCCAATTGGGTTGCCCCGTACAGCCGCGCGGGGTTGGTGCTCCAGAGGCGCGATAGGTGCGGCAAGGACAGCCTCCCTTCGTGGACATGGTTCAGCATCACCGGCACCATGGTTTGCACCCCCGGCATGCCCGAAGGCGACTGGGGATAAGGACGGTTCTTCTCTTCGATGGTGTGCGGGGCGTGGTCTGAGGCAATCACATCGACAACGCCCGCGGTCACACCCTGCCAGAGCGCGTCTTGATGGTCGCGTCCTCTGATGGGGGGGTTCATTTGGGCGAAGGTCCCTAGCCGTTGATAGGCGGTCTCGGCAGAAAGGGTTAGGTGCTGCGGGGTCACCTCGACGGTGATCAAGCCATCGCCTTCTCCGTTCGCCGGTTGGGATTGGTGCTTCTTGTGATTGCCCAGCAAATTCATTTCTTGCGACGTGGTGATGTGGAGCAAGTGGGCTGGGCGTTGGCACTCCGTCGCGATGCGGATGAGTCGCTCGGTGGCACGCAGGGCTGTTGCCGCATCGCGCCAGAGGGGGTGCGAGCTGGGATCGCCGGCGACAATGCGGTCGGTTTGGGCGCGCAGCATGGATTCGTCCTCGGCGTGGATGGCTACCCGTCGCCTGCCGTGCGCCATGCAAAGCCGAAGCGTTTGGTCGTCATCGATCAATAATCCTCCCGTCGACGAGCCCATAAATATCTTCACGCCGACTGCTCCGTCGAGCCCCTCGAGCACGGCGAGCTCGGTGGCATTGTCGGGGGTGCCCCCGATGAAGAAGGCATAGTCGCAGTGTGCCGTTCGCCGGGCGGTGACGAATTTCTGCTCGAGCTGATAGGCATCGACGGTGGGAGGATCAGTGTTCGGCATTTCGAAGATCGCCGTCACCCCGCCTTTGACGGCGGCGAGGGTTCCTGACCCCAAGTCTTCTTTGTGGGGAAAGCCGGGGTCGCGAAAGTGCACCTGCGAGTCAATGACCCCGGGCAACAAGGTGAGCCCATGGCACGCAATGGTCTGGTCGGCATCTATCGAGGAGGGCGCACCAATGGCAGTGATAAGTCCACTGTCCGCATCCATGCCGATCGCCAGGTTGTGATGCACAACGCCGTCGGGCAAAAGAACGCTGCCATCAACGAGTTTTAGCGTCGTGCCATGGGGAGGGGGAGCAGTTTGTGCCATCGCGTGATTCGACCTTTCGTCGGTAAACTCTTGAAATCCCCCTGTTCTCACTATAGATAGGTTATCACGTTACATCACCTCTTTCCTTCTTTTCTTAGCTTCGGAATCCACTATGAGCAAAGTCATTGGCATTGATTTAGGCACCACCAACTCCTGCGTTGCGATCATGGACGGCGCAACCGCACGTGTCATCGAGAATGCAGAGGGCAGCCGCACCACGCCATCGATGGTCGCCCTAACCGAAAAAGCCGAGCGTCTGGTCGGGTTGCCCGCCAAGCGTCAAGCCGTAACCAACCCCGAAAACACCTTCTACGCTATCAAGCGGTTGATCGGGCGTCGGTTCACCGATGATGCCGTCACTCGCGACATGGCGGTGAGCCCGTTCAAGATTGTCGAGGGCAAAAACGGCGACGCGTGGGTTGAATCACGCGAAGAAAAATATGCCCCATCGCAAATCAGTGCCATGACCCTTCAGAAGATGAAGGAAACGGCCGAGTCCTATTTGGGCAATGCGGTGACGCAAGCGGTGATCACCGTGCCCGCCTATTTCAACGACTCGCAACGCCAAGCCACGAAAGATGCCGGCCGGATAGCAGGGCTTGACGTTCTTCGGATCATCAACGAGCCGACCGCCGCCGCATTGGCCTATGGTATGGACAAGAAGAAAACCGGAGTGGTTGCGGTCTATGATCTGGGAGGCGGCACCTTCGACGTCTCGATCTTGGACATCGGCGATGGCGTGTTCGAGGTGCGGTCAACCAATGGCGACACCGCCCTGGGAGGAGAAGACTTCGACCAGAAAATCATCGGCTTCCTCGCCGATGAGTTCAAGAAAGAACAAGGCATCGATCTGCGGGCTGACAAGCTTGCCCTACAGCGGCTGAAGGAAGCCGCCGAGAAGGCAAAGATTGAACTGTCCTCTTCGGCTTCGACCGAGATCAATATCCCCTTCATCACTGCCGATCAAACCGGCCCCAAACACCTTCAATTGACGGTGACTCGGGCGAAGCTGGAGCAGCTCGTTGACGACCTAGTGCGCCGCACGATCAAGCCCTGCGAAAGCGCGTTGAAGGATGCGAAGCTCAAGCCATCGGATATTGACGAGGTGATCTTGGTGGGCGGCATGACCCGCATGCCGAAAGTGCAAGAGATCGTGAAGCAGGTGTTTGGCAAAGAACCCCATCGCGGTGTGAACCCCGATGAAGTCGTGGCCATGGGGGCCGCGATTCAAGCAGGGGTGTTGCAAGGCGATGTGAAGGACGTCCTGTTGCTTGATGTGACCCCGCTGTCTCTGGGCATCGAGACGGTCGGCGGTATTTTCACCGCGCTGATCGATCGCAACACGACCATCCCGACCAAGAAATCTCAGACCTTCTCGACTGCCGCCGACAACCAACCAGCGGTGACCATCAAGGTGTCGCAAGGTGAGCGCAAAATGGCTACTGACAACAAAATGCTCGGGCAATTTGACCTTGTTGGTATCCCGCCCGCCCGTCGTGGCGAGCCGCAGATCGAAGTCACCTTCGACATTGACGCCAACGGAATCGTGAATGTTTCCGCAAAAGATGCCAAGTCGGGGAATGAACAGCAGATCAGGATTGAGGCATCGGGCGGGCTCTCCGAGGATGAGATCAACGACATGGTGCGCGACGCCGAAGCAAATGCCGATGCCGACAAAGAGCGCAAAGAGTTGGTCGAGGCGCAGAACCAAGCCGAATCGATGATCCACACCGTCGAGCGCGACTTAGCCGATGGTGGCGATGCGATCGATTCCACGATCCGCGACGAGGCAGAGCAGAAGGTTCAAGCGACACGCGACGCCATCCAATCGGGGCAGGCCTCGCAGATTGTCGCGGCGACGTCGGAATTGGCAGCTGTCGCGCAAAAGGTCGGCGAGGCTTTGGCGGCCAAGAATGCCAGTGATGCTGCGGGTGACGCCCCTAACATGGACGATATTCGCGACGAAGACGCGCCCGACAATGACGACATTGTCGATGCCGATTTTGAAGACGTGACGGACGAGAACAAAAAAGCATCTTAATCCGAACAGCAACGATGGGGCGAAGACACCCCTCCTCCCCGTCGTATTGCCCGAAGATTGGAGGCGATAGCGCGCATGGCACGCCCTGCGACCATCGAAGGGCAGGCTGTCTTCGGCATTGTTTGTCTCTTTTCCTGCACCGACTCTGATACTGATACCCATGTCAAGCTACTACGATAATCTGGGATTGAGCCAATCCGCCTCGGCTGACGAAATTCGCAGTGCCTATCGTGCGCTTGCCAAAAAGTATCACCCCGATCAGAATCGCGGCAACGCCGACGCCGAGCGCAAAATCAAAGAGGTCAATGAGGCCTATGATGTGCTCAAAGACCCCGAAAAGAAGGCACTCTATGATCGGGTGGGGCACGATCGATTTGTCGGTGGTGGCGGCGGCGGCTCATCCCAGCAGCACGAGGAGAATTTTGACTTTTCGGGTTTCTCCGGTGTGTTCGACGAGCTGTTTGGTGGCGGCCGCCGCCAACGCCGCCAACCCAAGGGCGAAGACCTGCGTGCGGATGTGCAACTGTCGCTCGAGGAGGTTTTCGAAGGCAAGGCGGTCGAGCTCAATGTTCCCTCCTATGAAACTTGCACCCCGTGTCATGGCAGTGGGGCGGCGGCGGGCAGCACGCGCAAGCAGTGTGGCGCGTGTCGCGGGACGGGGCAGGCGCGGGTGTCACAAGGGTTTTTCACCGTGCAGACCACCTGTCGCACCTGCGGCGGGGCGGGGAATGTTATCGAGAAACCCTGCGAAAGCTGCCGGGGTGAAGGACGCATCCACCGGGAGAAAAAATACAAGCTCGACATCCCTGCGGGGGTAGAGGATGGCACGCGCCTCCGACTGCCCGGCAAGGGGGCGGCAGGAAGACGCGGCGAGCAAACCGGCGACCTCTACGTCTTTGTGACCGTAACCCCGCATCCGTTGTTCGAACGCGAAGGCGATAACCTCTACTGTCTTGTGCCTATCCCCCCCCATCGCGCGGTGCTCGGCGGCGACGTCGATATCCCGACCATTGAGGGGATGAAGACTCGCTTCAATTTGCCCGCGGGCACCCAGCACGCCCAACGCTACAAATTGGCGGGGAAGGGCATGACACGCTACAACAAGAGCACGCGAGGCAACCTGATCGTTCAAATCGAGGTCGAGGTGCCCTCACGGTTATCCAGCACGCAAGAACGCCTTTACCGCGAGATTGAGGCAAGTTATGAAAAGCTCAATGCCAAGCATCGCCCGAAGGAAGCCGACTTCGTGAGTCGCATGCGGCAATTCCTGAGTGGCTTCGGCAAATAACACCCGGGAAGGGGCTCGACTTGCGGCCACTTCAGGCGCGGATGACGCCATCGTGGCACCCCCACCTGCCGCCTCGGTAACCTGACCTTACCCCCAAACGCCGCCTCGGTAACCTGACCTTACCCCCACCCGCCGCCTCGGTAACCTGACCTTACCCCCAAACGCCGCCTCGGTAACCTGACCTTACCTCCACCCGCCGCCTCGGTAACCTGACCTTGCCTCCACCCGCCGCCTCGGTAACCTGACCTACCCCCTCACCGCTTACTCTTTCGACGAGCACGCACGCGTTGATCAACCATCTTCCCAGCGATGCCCCCCAGCTTATCGATGCACGGTTTCGCAACATCTTCAAGGAGCTGGTCGAAGCCTACCTCGAGAAGGGCCAGCCAGTTGGCTCGCAGACCCTTGCCGGGCAATCGGCAACCGGATATTCGTCGTCGACCATTCGGCACGTCTTGGGACAGCTCGAGCACATGGGATTGGTCGAGTCCCCCCATATCTCTGCGGGGAGGCTGCCGACCACGAAGGGGCTGAGGCTGTTCATCGATGGGCTGATGCAGGCGAAAATCGACCTCCCCACGCATGAGAAACAAACGCTCGAACGCTCAATATCCGGACAAGACACCGCACCAGTCGAGACGCTAACCCGCACCGCCCGCACCGTGGCCGATCTGACCAAATCCGCGGTGATGGTCTATCACCGTGGGGAGTCACCGCAGCTCTATGATGTTGACCTCCATCGCATTTCGGGGTCTCAGCTGCTCGTGGTACTGGTTGAACCCAGTGGCGCAATCCGCAATCGAGTCATCCCGTGCGATCCCGCCATGAGCGACGCTGCCTTCATCGAAGGACGCAATTTCTTTCGCCACGCCCTTCTCCAGCAACGTCTCGCAAGCAACGACACACGCAGGGCAACCAACACGGCGACCGACGCCATCGAGCTGAATGACCTGTTGACCAGCACCAAGCTGGCCTTGGAGAACAGCCGATATGCCCTCAGCACCGCCGCCAGCGACCTTGTCGAACGCGGCATTGCGGTGCTTGTCAATGACCCGCACGCCAACAAAGAAATGCTGGTTGTTCTGGGGCAGCATAATCTGCTCGACGACACGAAAACCGTCGAGCAAATCGAGCGCGCACGGTCGCTTTTTGACCTGATCGACCATCAAGAGTCGCTGATCACGATGCTA
>JAHZLG010000055.1 GCA_022599995.1 Alphaproteobacteria bacterium
CACTACCCACTAGAGGAGCGGCCTGCCGCGCGTCCCAGCAAAACGACCCCCGTCTATCACCTGTTTAAGGAACGCGGGGCAGTCTTCGGCCAACGCTTCGGGTGGGAGCGTCCTAATTTCTTCCGCCCCGAAAACCCCGTCGACGACCTGTCCTTCCGCCGGGCCAACTGGTTCGATACCGTCGGCGATGAATGTCGTGCGTGTCGCGATTCGGTCGGGATGCTCGATCTGTCCGGGTTCTCGAAATGGATCGTGCGCGGCGCAAATGCCGAGCAGTGGCTCGAATCAATCCTTGCCAACAAAATGCCCCGCAAGAAGATGGCGTTGCGGCTCGTTCACGCCCTGCACCCCAATGGCGGAACCCGCAGTGAATTTACCATCACCCGCATGGCAGAGGACAAATTCTATATGGTCTCGGCAGGTGGGGCTGAGCAGTATGACCACGACTTCTTGTTTAAGAGCCTCCCCGCGGATGGAAGCGTCACCCTCGAAAATGTGACGATGACCACCGGAGTCTTTGTGCTGGCAGGCCCCAATTCGCGTGCGGTGTTGGAAAAACTAGCCGACACGGATCTGTCGACCAAAGCCCTGCCTTGGCTAAACGGGGTGACCGCCGATGTCGGCATGGTGCCAAGTGCCTTGATCCTGCGCGTGAATTTCGTGGGCGACCTCGGCTATGAAATCCACCATCCGATCGAGCACCAAACCGCCCTGTTCTACGACCTCGAAGAAGCCGGCAAAGAGTTCGGCATGCGCCTGCTGGGACTGCGCGCCATGGAATCGATGCGACTGGAAAAATCTTACCGCATGTGGGGATTGGAGCTGACCCAAGACTACTCGCCCCTTGCCGCAGGACTCGATCGCTTCGTGAAATTGGACAACCGCGACTTCACCGGACGCGCCGCCCTGCTTGCCGAGATGGAAAATGGCATCCCCGACACCCTCGTAACCCTTGAGGTCGACGTCGATGATGCCGACTGCTTTGGTAACGAACCTATCTATCGCGGGGACACCATGATCGGACGGGTCACCTCAGGGGGCTACGGACACCGTATCGAGAAAAGCCTCGGCATCGGTTTTGTGAAAACCGGCAGTGCGGCTATCGGCGACGAGGTGTCTATCTTGATCCTCGGCGACAAACGCCCCGCCCGTATCATCGGCGAGTCGCCCTTCGATCCCGATAACCTCCGCCTGCGCGCCTGATGCCAGCGACGGCACGATAATCCCCACTGGTGGGGCAGCGGAGGGGGGGAGGGGGGCACTTCCATGACCGGGAGCCGTCTCTTGATTCCCCCTTCGCTGAATGACCGTGTTGCCTTTCCCGATGCCCCCCTTTGCTGAATGACCGTGTTGCCTTTCCCGATGACTCCTTCGCTGAATGACCGTGCTGCCTTTCTGGATGCCTCCTTCGCTGAATGATCGTGTTGCCTTTCTAGATACCTCCTTCGCTGAATGATCGTGTTGCCTTTCTAGATGCCTCCTTCGCTGAGTGACCGTGCTGCCTTTCCCGATTCACCCTGCCTTCTCCTTCTTTCTTTTCCTTTGAGCTCCCTATGAAAATACTTGTCCCTGTGAAACGCGTCGTTGATGCCTATGTGAAGGTGCGCGTCAAAGCCGACAACAGTGGCGTCGAGACGAACAATGTCAAAATGTCTATGAATCCGTTTTGCGAAATTGCCGTGGAGGCCGCGATCAGGTTGAAAGAAGCAGGCAAGGTCGATGACATCATCCTGGTGAGCATCGGCGGCAAGCAGGCGGTGGAAACGCTCCGCACCGGGCTAGCGATGGGAGCCGACCGTGCCATCCATATTGAAGCGACCGACCTAGAGCCGCTCGCCGTTGCCAAAGCCCTCCACGCCATCGCCACCAAAGAAGAGGTCGGCTTGGTGATCATGGGCAAACAGGCCGTGGACAATGACCATAACCAAACCGGACAAATGCTCGCCGCCCTGACCGACTGGTCGTTGGCAACATTCTGCTCGGGGGTGGACGTCGGCGACGACACCGTCGAAGCCACGCGCGAAATCGATGGCGGCTTGCAGGTGCTCTCGGTGCCACTGCCGGCGGTGCTGACCGTCGACCTGCGGCTGAACGAACCGCGCTATGCCAGCCTCCCGAACATCATGAAGGCACGGAAAAAGCCGATCGACACCGTAGCCCTCGCCGATCTGGGGGTCGATGACACCCCACGCGTGCGTACTGTGCGGGTGGAAGAGCCCCCCGCCCGCGCCGCCGGGGTGGTGGTCGACTCGGTGGCGGCACTGGTCGACAAATTGCAAAACGAGGCGAAAGTCATCGGCCAATAAGCCCCGCTTGTTGCTCTTGGGCGTTTTCATGCCTGTCCCGATGCTTTCTTCGGCTTCCCCTCTTCATTCATCCTCAACCTACTTCCACGCATAAAAGCCCCTTGCCTTATGTCTATCTTGATCATTGCCGAACACGCTGAAGGCGTCCTTAAGCCTTCGACCCTGAATGCGGTTGCCGCCGGGGTGGAAATCCAATCCCACACTGGTGGTGACCTTGACGTCCTTGTTGCTGGGCACGAGATTGCCCCAGTGGCGAGCCAAGCGCAGGCTATTCAAGGAGTCGCCACGGTGCTGACCGCGGATTCCCCTGCCTATGGGTTTGGCGGTGCGGCATCGATTGGCGGGCTGATCGCCAACCTAGCGGGCTACAGCCACGTGCTGGCGCCGGCGACGAGCTATGGCAAGAACATTATCCCCTTTGCGGCAGCAAAGCAGGACGTGCAGGCGATCTCGGACATTACCGCGGTGCGGGACGCAAAAACCTTTGTGCGGCCAATCTATGCGGGCAACGCCTTCGCCACGGTCGAGACAAGTGACGCCATTGTGCTGGTGACAGTGCGGACGACCGCGTTCGAAGCCGTCGCGGACACGGGCGGCAGCGCGGCGATGCGTGCGGTTGATGTGATGACGGCCGAGCCCACGACCCTGCTCCGCAATGAGCTAACGAAGCTGGAACGCCCCGAGCTTACCAGTGCCCGCGTGGTCGTCTCGGGGGGGCGGGGCATGCAGAACGGCGAGAATTTCGCCATGCTCGAGCGGGTGGCGGATAAGCTTGGCGGTGCGGTCGGTGCGTCGCGTGCGGCGGTCGATGCGGGGTATGTTACAAATGACTATCAGGTAGGGCAAACGGGCAAGGTTGTTGCGCCCGAATTGTACTTGGCAGTTGGCATCTCGGGAGCTATTCAGCACCTTGCGGGCATGAAGGATTCCAAAGTCATTGCGGCGATCAATAAGGATGCCGATGCGCCGATATTTCAGGTGGCAGACTACGGATTGGTGGCAGACCTGTTCACGGCGATCCCCGAGTTAGAAGAAACCCTCTAGGCTAGAGTAGCCCCCTTGACGCGTGGGCGGGTGCCCTGTTGAGACGGGTTATCTAAAACAACCTGCTGAGACGGGCTATCTAAAACAACCTGTTGAGACGGGCTATCTAAAACAACCTGTCTAGACAGGAATGTTCACAACATTTTCGGCACTAGAAAAGAACGCTTCTCGTTGCGCGTGCTAAAGCCTGGGCACCGTTTGCGGATCGTGAACCTGCGCTCTTTGATCCGAAGGGTATAATGGCGTGATCGGCAGTGGCGGCCCAGCCGGTTGCGATGCCCTTTACTGCCCTCTTTCTTACGGCTCTTATGTTTGTCGCCGATTGCCTGTTTTATGGGACGGGGCAAACGCCTCCGGGCTTACCGGTCTCTTTTTGGTTATAGATGACCGTCTATGGGATGGCGTTGCTCCTCTATATGAGCGAGCTGTGCGTGTCCAGCTTCCCGATAAGCCTGTTGCCGCTTACTGCCGGTATTGTTGATGGCAGCACCCTGACC
>JAHZLG010000056.1 GCA_022599995.1 Alphaproteobacteria bacterium
CATATTTTGCTTGTCGAAGACGATGAGACCCTCCGTGATATCATTGCGGAGCAGCTGATGGAACATGGTGCCTACCAAGTTACGCCAGCTGGCAGCGTTTCGGCGGTCTATGAGGCACTGGATGAAGGCTTTTCGTATGATGCCGTGCTGATGGACATTGGCCTCCCCGATGGCGACGGACGAGACCTCTGCAAAGAGATTCGCGAAAAAGGCTACAGAATCCCCGTGTTGATGCTGACATCCCATATTTCCGATGCCGACATTGTGTCGGGCTTCGATGCCGAGGCAACCGACTACATCACGAAACCCTTCCGATTTTCCGTATTGCTGGCACGGCTTGAAGCGCACCTCCGCAATTGGGAGCGGCAAGAGGATGCCACATACAACATTGGCCCCTTCCGCTTTGTGCCTGCCGATCAGGTGCTCGAAGAGCGGGCAAGTGGCAAGCGCATTCTCCTGACCCGCAAGGAGAACATTACCTTGAAATACCTGCACCGCGCCGAGGGCAAGGTCGTCCATCGCCAAGAGTTGCTCGAGAAGGTCTGGGGGTATTCCTCGGACATATCTACGCACACGTTAGAAACACATATCTATCGGTTGCGCAAGAAGCTGGAAACCGATGTGAGCTCGCCGTCGATCTTGATTACCGAGGGCGGAGGTTACCGCCTGATGAATCAGTCGTGGTAATCGATTCGAAACCGTTGCGATCAGAAACCTGGCCTGGGTGATCGGTTGCGGCGCAACGGGGGGCGGTGATGGGGAGCTGACTGATTGCGGCGCAGTGGTGGGGGTAGGTGTTGTTGGCGACCTGTGGAACGCGACTCTTCTTGCTTCATCCATGAAACTGCCCGAGAATGCTCTATGCCACGACAAACAGCTGTTATTTCTGTGATTGGAAGCGGGCCGGGGGCGTGTTTTTTCATCGAACGCTTGCTCCAGCTAGTCGATCTCCAGCTAGTCGATCTCCAGCTTGTGGATACTGCCACCGATGACAATCAGCCCGGCGAGCCAACAACCTCGAGAGCAGATGATGCCGTGACCGCAGCGTCCGCAGCGGGGTCGGGGGAGGCGGGATCGAGAGAGAGAGGTGCACAAGCTTCCCTCGCCGTGAAGGTGGTTGTGTTCGAACAGATGCCGCAGATCGGCGGGTTGATTCGATATGGGGTCGCCCCTGACCATGCGGCAACGAAAAATGCCCTGAACCGTTGCGCGCAGATTCTTGGCCACGAGGCGGTAACTGTGTGCACCCAACTGCGGGTCACAGGAGGCATCGAAGCCCCCTCCCCCCCCTCCCCCCCCCATACCGAAGTCACAACCGACGATGCTGTCGAGGGTGCTGTTGTTGATCATCAGGTGACCACCTTACCATGGGTAACCCGGACGGTTGCCCTGCACGAGATCGCCGCCCTAAGCGATGCCGTGATATGGGGTGGTGGCCCGACAGTCGGCAGAGAAGCGGTGGCGTCCGCCAATGATGCCGACGCGCAACTCTCCCCACTGTCTATCACGACCGGGCTCGACCTCGCGCGGTGGATGAATGGCGGGCTGAACCCCATGGCCATGGAGTCCCTAGCCGCGAAGATAGGCGATGCCGAGACCGTCACGGTTGTTGGCAATGGCAATGTGAGTCTCGATGTGGCGCGTAACCTCTTGCGCCCACCCGAGCCGTCGGATGATCGATTCCCTGCGATGGTCACGGCTGCCTTGCGACGCCAGATGCGCCGGCGCGTCACCGTGCTCGGACGGCGTGGCATTGGGGAAAACAAGTTCACTCCACTCGAATTCCGCGAGATTTGCCAGATCGAAGGAGCTGCCATTGTCGATGCCGCCTTTGCCGCCGACCCCGACGCGGTGATCGCAGAGAGCAGCGACAACCGCCTGCGTCGCCGGGTGTTGGAAACTGCCCGTGCCATGTCGCTCTTCGACTCCCTTGCTGCTGTCGATTCCTGTGATGCCGTGGACGCACGCGAATCGATGGAGACACCGCCTTATCGCTTGCGTTTTGTCTTTCGTGCCCCGATTGACGGGGTGAAAAGTACTGCCCCGGTTGACGGGGTTAATAGTACCGCCCCGATTGACGGGGTGAATAGTACCGCCATGATTGACGGGGCGAATAGTACCGCCTCCCATGCCTCGGTCGTGGTGACGCCAGTCGGCAATATCCCAACCGCCCTGCTGGTGTCCTGCGTCGGGTATCATTTCGCAACTCCTGCAGGGTTCACCGATTCCCCACCGTCTGCGGCCGATTTGCCGGTGGCTGAAGGGTCACCTCACCCCAGCAGACCGCCCGCCGGTGTTTGGCACGTCGGCTGGGCACAAACCGGCGCACGCGGCACGATACCCACCAACAAAGCCCCCAGCTATGCTTCCGCCGAAGCGGTGATGGCGGCACTCACCAAGAGCAGGCTGCCAGCAACACCCGGCGATCAGCGTCATCAACAGCTCCTAAAATTGGTCGCATGACTACGATTACCCCCGCCGATAACGCCGAGGCAATCGGCATCAGTGCCCTATCCCGTGCCATCAAGCGGCAGATCGAAGAGGGTATCGGCTATGTGAAGGTGCGCGGCGAGGTGGCGTCTCTGAGCAAGGCAAAGTCGGGGCATATCTATCTGAGTCTGCGCGAGCAGAATGACAAGCTAGATGCGGTGATCTGGCGCTCACGCGTCGACCAGATCGAGACCATCCCCCCCGAAGGGGCCGAGATCATCGCCGAGGGCAAGGTCACCGCCTTTGGCCCAAGCTCGAAATATCAGCTTTCTATCGATCGGCTGCAATTGGCAGGGGAGGGCGAGATACTTCGCCAGCTGGAATTACTTCGCAGGCGTCTTGCCGACGAGGGACTGTTCGATGCCAACAGCAAGCGTCCCCTGCCTGACTTTCCCCAGCGGATAGGCGTTATCACCTCGGCGACGGGGGCAGTGTTCCGCGATATTTGTCACCGCGTCCAGGCACGGTGGCCAAGTGAGATTGTTTTGGTGCCCTCGATAGTGCAGGGCACGCAGGCGGTGCCCGCCCTGATCCGAGCACTGGAGCGGATGCCCGCCTTCTCCCCCGATGTTGTGATCATCGGCCGCGGCGGCGGAGCCCTAGAAGACCTCTGGTGCTTCAACGATGAACGCCTGATTCGTGCCATGGCAGCTTTTCCCTTGCCCTTGATCTCTGCCGTCGGCCACGAGACCGACACAACGCTGGCCGATCACGTTGCCGATATGCGTGCCCCCACCCCTACCGCCGCCGCCGAGCTGTGCACCCCGGACAGACAACGCTTCATCAGTTACATTGCTGATATGGGCGATCGCACCGGCTCCCGTGTGCGGCAATTGATCGACGTGGCGCACCAAAGTGTCGACTACCGTGCCGAGCGGCTGGCACGCAACACGGTCTTTGAACGGGCGACCATGCGGCATCGCGCGGTGCGGCTGGCACGCAACACAGTCTTTGAACGGGCGACCATGCGGCATCGCGCAGTGCGCTTGCTGTCGCCGCAACAGTACCTTCAGGTGCGCCATGCCCGTCTTACATCTCTCGAGCATCGCTTGCATCGTGGGGCACCCGTTACCAAAGCGCGGGCGTCGTTCACGGCGTTGCAGTGGCGCCCCCTCGCCTTTGCCGCCGAGCGCGCCCGTCTGACCCGATTCGCGGCAATGCCGCGCCCGCCTTTGGCGCATTGGCAAAAACGGCGGGCCGATCAGCACTTGAATGCGCACGCCAGCCGCTACGCCACCGGCATGCGACGACTGCTCGCCACCAAGGGGGACATGCTAGAATCACTCTCCCATCATCGCGTGTTGCAACGCGGCTATGCCATTGTGCGCCATGCAGAAACGGGTCTGGTCTTGCGCAAGGTGCGCGACTTTGCCACGCCGTCAGGCACCCCTGTGCCCGCTGTGGTGCAACTCAGCGATGGGAAGATTGCCGTCGCCGCGATGCCAACTGCCGAAACCACGTCATCACCATCGGATGAAATCAAGACATCATGAGCCCCTTTATTTTCGGCCTAATCTTCTGCATCGTCTTGTATTTGCTCTGGACATGGACGCAGACGAGCCAGCACCGCAAGGAGCAAACCATGAAGAACCTCCTGTGGATTCTGTGCGGCGCAGTAACGGTCGGGCTATTGATGTGGATTGTTCTCACCGGAAAATTAGCCCTGCTCTGGGTGCCCTTTCTCACCTTGTTGCCTTGGCTGAGTCGAGTGTTTCGTGTCGTGGGTTGGTACCGGATGGCGCGGTCGATTTGGGGGCGCAAGCCGAGTGCCGACGGCGAGGATTCGTGGAACAAAGACGGCGCGTGGTGGAAAAACAAAGAGCAGGGCAACCGCAACGGGCGGCACAGCGATATGACGCCAGCCGAGGCGGCGCAGATTCTAGACATTCCGATTTCTGCGACGAGGCAGCAGATCAAGCGTGCGTGGCAACAGAAGATTGTGTTGCACCATCCTGATCAGGGTGGCGACCCGGAAAAGGCGGCTCGGATCAACCGGGCCCGCGATGTGATGCTTGAGTCGCTTTAGGGAGCATTATTGCTTGGGGTTTGCCCGGGGCACGGCACGCGGTGGGTCACGGCTTGTCAGGGCGTGACGCCGTCTCGGTTTGTGGTGGCGTGATGGCGACGTATTAGCCGGCTTAGTCGGCTCGGCTTAGTCGGCTCGGCTTAGTCGGCTCGGCTTAGTCGGCTCGGCTTATTGCCATGGCTTGCTAGTTTCTTGTTACGCCTCGAGGAGGCGCACAAACGATGCGACCTCTTCTTCGGTGCTGGCGTGACTGGTGACAAGTCGGACAGCATTCGTTCCCAGACGCGTCCAATCATAAAACACTGCCCCTGCTTCGCGCAGCCGTTGTTGTTGTTCCTGCGGGATGCGCGCACAAAGTAAGTTGCCATCGATGCCGTGTGGTGTCGCCGAGTGCGCAGGCAGCACCAACTCCGACGAGGTCGACCGGCGGATGCCCTCACCAAGCAGCTGGGCAATATGGTGGGCACGCTCGGTGGCGACCAGCCAGCGATCATCGGTCAGCATGGCAACCGCTTGTGCCGCGACATAGCGTCCTTTTGAGGCGATATGGCCAAACCGTTTCACGTGAAACAGCAGGCTCTTTTTGGC
>JAHZLG010000057.1 GCA_022599995.1 Alphaproteobacteria bacterium
AGCAATGTTCTTAGTGGCACCCTTGTGAATGACTTCGAGTGGTAAGCCGTCTGCTCAGGGGGAGGGGCTGGGGAGGGGCTGAGGAGGGGTTGCCCTTAAGGGTAGGTGTCCGGACTGGGACGGGGCTGCCCATAGAAACGGTGTGCGAACTGGAACGGGGCTGCCCATAGAAACGGTGTGCGAACTGGGACGGGGCTGCCCATAGAAACGGTGTGCGAACTGGGACGGGGTTGCCCTTAAAGGCTAGGTGTACGGACTGGGACGGGGCTAAGTCTGGCTTGACATAATCCACGAAACGCATAGGGTGTGCCTATGACCCGCACCGCCGCTATTTGTATTATTGGAAATGAAGTGCTCTCGGGGCGGACGCAAGACCTCAATGGGCAATTCCTCGCCAAACAGCTCGGTGACAGTGGCATCGAGACCAAACAGATCAGAGTAATCCCCGACAACCAAGCAACCATTGTCGCGACCGTGAACGAATTACGGCAAAACCACGACTATCTGCTCACAACCGGCGGGATAGGCCCGACCCACGACGACATCACAACCGAAGCCATTGCCAAAGCATTTGACCGGTCGGTTATCCTGCACCAACAGGCGTTTGCCGCCCTTGAGGAATTTTACCGCGCGCGCGAAATTCCCTTCACTGCCGCAAGGCAAAAGATGGCGCAGGTGCCGCAAGACGCCGTGTTGATCCCCAACCCGGTCTCCATTGCCCCGGGGTATCAAGTGGAGAACGTCTTCGTGCTGGCCGGAGTGCCGAAAATTGTCGAGCGCATGTATTTCGAGCTGCTGCCCCGATTGGAGACTTCTGCTCCTTTGCAGACCGCGGCGGTGCAAAGCTCGCTCCCCGAGGGAACCATCGCCGATGCCCTCGCACAGATAGCCGATGAGCACCCGAAGGTGGATATTGGCAGCTACCCCAGCTTTCTGCCGGGCAGAACAGGACCATCGATCGTCGTGCGAAGCAAAAGCACAACCGCCATAGCATCAGCGGTGAAGGCAATTGAACAGGCTATCATTGCCCTCGGTGGCACCGTGGTGCCCGAGACGCAATCCTAAGCCGCATCTTGATTTGGCCGATGAGGGTGCCCATCTTGAGAGAAGCAACCAGCAGTGGTGATCACGCCTCCAGTGTGTCGCGTGCCGTTGCGCCGTCTTGATCGCAACTGCCCCTCTCCCCTACCCGACCCCCTCCCCACACCTCACCCCCCCTCCCAAAATAACAGGAGCCCCCCATGACCACCGAACGTGCCATCTTCGCCGCAGGATGTTTTTGGAAACCAGAGTCCCTGTTTGCCGAGCGATCGGGTGTCGTCGAAACCGCCGTTGGCTATATCGGCGGGCACACCGAAAGCCCAACCTACAAAGAGGTCTGCACCGGCCACACTGGCCACGCCGAGGCGATCGAAGTCGTCTACGATCCGACCAAAGTGACCTACAGCGACCTTCTCGATTTGTTCTGGGGAATGCACAACCCAACCCAAGTCAACCGGCAAGGCTGGGACATCGGCACGCAGTACCGCTCTGCCCTGTTCCCAACCGACTCGCATCAAGAGGACGTTGCGCGGCGGTCAATGGAGCGCATTGCGGCCAAGCTTCGCAAGCCGATTGCCACCAAGCTGGAAGCCGCGGGCACTTTCTGGCGGGCCGAGGAGTACCATCAAAAGTACCTCTCCCGTCGCTAACGTTCCGATCAGGGCGGCCAACCCGACAGGGAGTGCCACAACCTAGGTTGCACCCTAATGGTGCGATAAAGAGTGGGGATGTCGCGACCTAGGGTGCGGCTAAGATTGCGATGATGGCAGGGCTTGCGACAATGCCTCAGCAAGAGTGCCGGCCGCAGCACCCGCACGCGCTCCCTTCTTCTTGGCAGGCTTCGAGTGCTTCGCGCGCAGGGGCTGATCCGGTCGACTCATGCGGCGTTGCAATGATATGTGCTCCTCGGCACTGACCTGATAACCCATGCGCGTGATGAGGGTTGTCACCATGTCATACCGTGTGGCATCAGTTTGTTCCTTCAGGCCGAGCCTTCGGTAAACGCGCGCAAAGTCGAGAGCAACAGAATTCCGAGCGACTGCACCCCCGGTGACACCTGCACCCCCGGTCACCCCGGTCACCCCGGTCACCCCGGTCACCCCGGTCACCGGGGCAACAGCAGTCTCAGTTTTGGCATCCTTGGCACGGGAGACATGACTGGCATGCCCCAAACGCTGCAGAATGCCCGCGATCCACTCTGCCGAGGCCGTATCGATCACAACCCCATAGGCGGTGAATCGGGTATTCGACTGAGGGGTGCCTCTTCTCTGCTCCCGCCCAGACGCAGGGAAGAATTTCGGCGCAGGAAACAGCAAATAGCCCAGCAGTCCAAAGAAAAACAAGTCGTCGGCGTGCGCCGTTGCAGGCAACAGGCGCAGGCGGTGATGCGGAAAAACCGGCAACGCCGAAAGCACCAAATCTGCCTCCTCATCGGTCGCCGAGTCGTTCTGCCTCGCGTTTTCCTTGCGACCAGATTTCGGAACACGGCGCGGGCGGGCGGTGTGTGGCATGGCTTGTTGCGAACCTCCGTCGGGGTGTGAACCCCCACCGGGGTGTGAACCTCCGCCGGATTGCGAACCTCCGTCGGGGTGTGAACCCCCACCGGGGTGTGAACCTCCGCCGGATTGCGAACCTCCGTCGGGGTGTGAACCCTTGTCGGAGTGCGAACCCCCGCCGGGGTGTGAACCCCCACCGGGGTGTGAACCCCCGCCGGGGTGTGAACCCCCACCGGGGTGTGAGCCTCCGCCGGATTGTGAACCCCCACCGGGGTGTGAACCTCCGTCGGGTTGCGAACCTCCGTCGGGTTGTGAACCTCCGCCGGGGTGTGAACCCCCGCCGGGGTGTGAACCCCCACCGGGGGGCACCGCGAATATCCGCTGCTGGATATCCTGCCCGTCCCGCGTCAATTGAAGGGCAGCAAGCAAGTGGCGAGTCGCCATCCATTGCGGAGTCAACAACTCCGGCACATAGAGCGCAGTGCCTCCGATCACGATGCCGCGACGCTTGAGCCACTGTCTCTCGCGGGGAAAGAGATCGCGCACAGCAGCCAGTGATCGAGGCAAGCAACCAAAGGTTGAATCCAACCCGTGGAGAATGGCGCGCATAGCAGGCGAAGCCGAAGCCTCGGTGCAAAGCCAGGGCTCGGCTGTGCGACGACTGTGCGCCTTGCCCTTTCGTCTTGGTTTTGCCGCTGGGGGGTTGCCTGCCCTTCGTCGCTTCTCCGCGGACGGCGTGCCCATCTTTCCTTGCGTTGCCGCTGGGGGGTTGCCCGTGCGCGCCTGATGGGTGCTGACAAGGTGCGGATATTCGGATGACAGCCCGCTGCTGCGCGGGGGGGCGTCAAATTGCCAAACCATCGCCGCATCGACCACCGTTGCCTGCCAAAATCGTTGCAGGCGCGCCTGCAAGCGGGCAAGCACCTGTCCGTCATCGCAATCATGCCGCAGCAAGGCGACCCGCGGCAAATAGACGCGCGCGGCGGCGCGCAGGGCCGCGATCGGGACACCTTGCCAGGCAATGACCGCGCCTGCCGTGTCCACCGCAAAGTCGTCATCGCTGGCGACGAGCATCGCATGCACCCGTTTCAACAACTCGTCACGAATCTGCCCTCGCAGCACGCGCCGCTGCCCCGAGGACACCCGACGTCCATGATGCCAAACAAACCGCAGCCCCGCGAATTCGCCGAATTCCTCCGCCTTGAGGTTCGATGTTTCCTCCTCCCGGACGGCGCGCTTCGCACGGGCGGTCGGGTCAACAAACCGTTGCTGCAGACGATCGTGCAACCGGTCAGAGAGAGTCGTTTCCATCTGGCGCGTCACCTGCTGCCAGTGGTCGGCATCGTTGATCCACGACCGATGCTGCGCCAGATAATTCCACCGACGAACACCCGCCATGGCATAAAGCATTCCATCGATTCGTTCGGCATCCATGGGGATGCGGGCAACATGACTCGCAATCAACTCTGATTGCAGGCGGCGCGGCACTTCATCGGCCCGGTCGGCAAGCAACAAGTACAAATGGGCTAAGAACCCCTCGTGATTGCGTGCCCCGCCGAAATCAGGAACTTGGCAAACCTCCCACAGCAATTGCACGCGAAAGGGGCTGGTCGCCACGGCCAACACGTCCTCGCGCGCCATCAATTTCGCCAACAGACGCTGATCCTCTGCGGCGGGGGCAAGCTGAAGCGATGCGTGGACGGGCTTCGCCTTCAAACTATGCATCAAGGCAGCTGGCGACTTGTACGACAACCGTACCGACCGCCAATAGGCACGCTCGACTGCGGCAAAACGATGGCTCTCCACGGCCCGAATGGTGCGCGGCGAAAGCGTCGCCACGTCGAGCGTTGTCCCGAAGCTCCCCGCGTTGCGATAACGCCCTGCCCGCCCGGCTATCTGTCCGATCTCAGCGTCGTGGAGGTCACGACGGGAAACCCCATCAAATTTCGTTGTGCCCGCAAATGCCACATGGTCAATTGACATATTCAACCCCATGCCAATGGCATCGGTGGCGACAATATAATCGACCTCACCGGACTCGAACAGGGCAACTTGCGCCGCCCGTGCCTGCGGCGAAAGAGCACCCACAACCAATGCCGCACCGCCATGGATGCGCCGAACTTCAAGGGCAATGCGGTAGATGTCGTCGAGCGTAAATGCCACGATCGCCGATCGCTGCGGCAAAAGCCCTAAGCGGACACTCCCCCCGTAGGTCAGTTTAGACAGCCGCGGACGCGACTCGATTCGCACCCCCGGCAACAGGGCGCGGATGCATCCATGCATCGTATCAGCCCCCAGAAACATGGTCTCCGCAAGCCCCCGGGCGTGCAACAAACGGTCGGTGAACACGTGCCCCCGATGGGGATCAGCGCAGAGCTGCACCTCATCGATGGCAAGAAAATCAAAGGGCTCGGTAAGCGGCATTGCCTCGACCGTGCAAAAAAACCACCGGGCATGCTTAGGGACAATCTTCTCCTCCCCCGTGATCAGTGCGACGGTATCCGGCGACCGTATCAAACACGCCCGCGCATAATTCTCACGGGCCAACAACCGCAGCGGAAACCCCATCACCCCCGAGCGATGGGAGAGCATGCGGTCAAATGCCAACCGAGTCTTCCCGGTGTTGGTCGGTCCCAAAACTGCGGTGATGCTATCATTGCCTTCAACTTTTTGACGGTAAGCATCTATAATCATTGACGTATCGAGAAAAAAGTAACAAGATGGCGATAGCCAAGCATGACCGTAACGATCAATGAAGCAACCCCTCACCTCCCCACACCTCACCATCCCTCACCATCCCCTCCATCGTGGGTGATGGCAAAACCTACCCCGGTCACGCGAAAAAAAGAAGCCCTTCACCGTCATAGAGAACCCTGTCCGGCACGGTACTTGCCTTGCATAAACGACGCCTTAGACTTACCATGAGCAAAGAATAATCCCACGGAGTACCAATTATATGTCAACCTCGCGACGCAGTCTTGCCAAAGGCGAGCTCCTTATTCGCC
>JAHZLG010000005.1 GCA_022599995.1 Alphaproteobacteria bacterium
AGCCACCTTGCCTCTATTCGTTCGGGTTTGCGAAGCAGTACATAGCGCGCACCTTGCCCGCCATGCTCGGGTTGGGCGAAGGTATGGTCTTGAACAAGACCTCGAAAGCAGGGCTCGCGCAGCCATGCCTCGAACCCGGACTGCAGCCGTCCGGTGCCTTTTCCTGTGACCACCAGCGCCACCCGCTTGCCTTGTGACACCATCCAGCGAAAGGTTGCGAGCAGCTCTTTGCGCGCCGATTCGACTCGCTTGCCGTGGAGATCAACCCGCGTATCAATGGGCATCTTGCCGCGTTCGAGCTGGCGACGCTGGGAGGCATTGTTGCCTGCCAATGTCGTTGACTGCCGCACAGAGACCGGCGGTTCGATGCGCGCCGAGTGATGCGGACGCGTCACCGCGGGCAAGGAGTCGGCAGGACTATCTCCGCCGACGCGCCGCGCAATGGTTGCAGCCACTGCAGACCATGCATCATCGTCCTGCGCCGAGAGGCGAGCGGGCTTCTTTTCCGCTGTGCCAGCTGTTCCAGTCTTGTCGGTTTTGCTCGCCATGGGAAAATGGGCAACGTGTGCTCGAGGGAGAGAGTGAGGAGTGAGAAGTGAGAAGGGAGAGGGGAATTCCCCAGCAAGCCTGCCGAGAGTGTTTGGGGTGGGGGGTGCTCGGCGCGTTATTGGAGCAGCGATTTGGGGCGGGCACCCCGTGGCAACAAGACATAAAAGGCTGTTTGTGCGTGGGTGCGTTCGGCGTCGGCAAAGTCTTGGTATCCGCTCCCCAGAAACAGGTCGCCGCGCAGGGCCCCCTTAATCGCGGCACCGGTGTCTTGCGCCACAACGAGCCGAGCCTGCGATCGGTTGTGCAGCCAGATGACCGACCCCAGCGGGATCAGCGTATAATCAACGGCCAACGATCCATTCCGGGTCAATGGAACGGGCAGGCTGCCGGTAGGCCCTAGTCCCGCCGTGTAGGGGCGAAACTCAAAGAAGATATAGCGGGGATTTGCCGCGAGTGTCGCACGCACACGGTGCGATGGCATCGCCTCGAATGAGGCACGAACCCCCTGCCAATTTAAGGTGCCTCGGGTGAGCTGCCCCTCGCGCAGCATGTGGCGCATCAACGAGCGATAACGATGCCCGTTATCACCGCCGTAGCCGATCCTGACGCTCTTGCCATTCGGATAAGAGACGATCGCCGTGCCCTGAATGTGTGAAATATAGGCATCGAGGGGATGCGCCAACCAAACGAGCTCCAAATTTTGCTGTGCCAGCGCACCCGCCTGAATGCTGGCGCGGGTGGGGTAAGGGCGAATCCGTCCTTCTTTGGTGACTTGGTACCGTCGTCGTTTGACGGTCACCAAGTCTTGCGGTCGGGCATAAAGTGGGTAGCGATAGCGGGCGGTTTTTACCGGTGACCCTTTCACATGGTACTCGGCATATCCGGTCAGCAATCCCGTCGCGGCGGGGTGCCTCCCTCCCCCCTTCGGGCGGGCGGGGGGTGTTCGATTCGAATCGATGGCCTGTCGCGGGATGATCTGCCACGGGGTAAGCCAGCGTTCTACATCCGCCGCTTGCAGGGCTGCGGCGCGAAGTTTGGTGCACGGCTTCTTCCAGTCCTCCTTTTTCCAATCGAACAAGCTGGCGGTAAGGGTCGATGGCAAGCGTGAGAGATTCTGGCAGTGTTGCCCCAGCGCAGCGTTGAATGCAGTAAGGTCTGCCTTATTCCATTCGGGCAAATCGGCATAGGACAGGGCTTGAAGGTGGTAGGCTGGTGCCCCCGCCTTCTTGCGCGTCGGAGGCGAGGGGGGAGGGGCGTCGAACAGCCCAGACACCCCCGCCATGGCATCGGACATGCCAAGCGTGAAGAGATAGGTTGCCCGCTCGGCGTGCAGGATGACGGCTTCGACGGCGTCTAAAAATTCGGGAGATGGCGGGCTGTCGCCATCAGCACTGGCATCATCATCGATGGTATCGACGCTGCTTGTCGGGGATGTGTCCCCATTATAGTGCCCATCCCTCCGAGCACTGTCAGGTGTTGTCGCCCCCGTTGGTGGGGCAAGTCCGGTCGCCCCAGTTGGAGAGGCGGGGGCTTGCGACTGTGTACTGTTGGTCGATTCGTCGTTCGACGTAGGGGGGTCTTCCTTACACCCGACCGCGAGCAACACCAGTAGAACCATCGGCATCATCACGACGCGATTCCTACAGGTTGTTTTTTTCGTTACCCGGCACACAGCCTCAGCGCAGTGATGGCCCGTGCGTTTGGTTTTTTCGGGCATGTCTCTCTATCCCTCAAAACTGTGCCGAATAGTGCACCAAAGGCGACATCAGTCACGCTTCACCGGGTTCAACAACGAACCAGGCGATCCCGCACCGAGGCCGCGGCTCGCTGGCGGCGCGCCCGTGAGGTCGCCCGGGTGCTAGGGGGCATCGGCTCATCCGTGTTTTGTTGCCACCAATGTCCACGTTGGGTCGTCATCGCTAATGGCTTTTTGGAATTGCCAAATGTCCACGACTGATTCGAGGGTCGAGGTATCGCCCTCGATCACCACGCCCTTGTCATCGGTGAGGGAGAAGAATTGGTCGTATTCGATCCGCACCGTCAGGGTAACCAGTGCGCCCTTCTCGTCGGCGTCGATGACCTCGGTATCGCCATATCCGACCAGGCTGATCACGAGCTCTTGGCTTTTTGCTTGCCGCTCGATGCTTGCCGAGGCCAGCTGTTGATAGACCTCCTCGGATAACAGGAAGTCGACATCGGACAAGGTGTCATTGGCGTAGGCTTCAATGATCAAGGTATGGGCGGATTGCACGCCGTCAAGAAATGATGCCGGCGTGAAGTCTTGGTCGGCAGCCCGCAGTCTCAGGAAGGCGGCACCCAGTTTGGTGTCGGGCGCGAAGGGCATCGCGGGGGATTCAATGTCAGTATGGGGCACCTCGGCGGCTTCGGCGGCTTCGTCCGTCCCTTGCGCAGGGGCGTGCCCCGGCGTGCTCGGGGCTCGGTGCGGGGCGTCCATGTCTGGTGGGGCCCCACTGGAATCTTGCCCCTCTTCCTTTTGTTGCTTGCGGAGATTGCGCTCGGCTTGCTTGTGCTCTTGGTATGCTTTTATGTCGTCGACGAAGTTTTCGCGATCTTCGGGCGCAGAGGATTCATCTTCTGCCTTCGCGCCAAGCACCGAGAACAGTCGAAAGATGAAAAATCCTGCAACAACAGCAAGAATGATAATATCGAGTATGGAAGACAAGGTGCGACTCTTCGGTCGGAGGAGGGGGTGTCGTGTCAGTGATGGTTTGGTTGTGCGCAGCTGGTTGCCGACGCGCAACGAACAACGCACGGGGAGGGGGGATTGAAAGGCAGTACGCTGCTAACCCAGTTCAACGGGAGAATCGATCCGTGGCATGGAAGGGGCGAATGCGCGGACAGAGCATTCATCGTTCCTTTCGGCTAACCTACGGCCATTCACGATCCTCTCAGCAATGCCTTCGATCAATACCTTTGATGAGGAGGGGGTGCAACTGCTCTCGACGGATGGTTGATCTGCACGCGCACGGCGAGCTTCTTTCCATGGCTTGTCGCGATGGCCTTGTCGCGATGGCATATACTGGTCGCGCGCTATGGCCAGCGTTATTTCCAGCGAGCGAGGTGCCAGACCATTAAGCAGGTGCACCGAAACCTAATTTGGCACTGACATTGCCCTCATTGTATGACTCATGCGGGTTGTTTACAAGCCGAAGGCGTGTCATTTTGCCCTTCTCGTTGTTTGGGTTGGTAACGCCAGAATCTTGAAACGAAAAAAAAGAGGTGCTAAGCCATGAGCTTCGCAAAGCGTCTTGTGCTTTGCAAGGTGCTGTGTGCTACGCAAGGCGTTGTGTGCTTCGCAAGGTGCTGTGTGCTTCGCAAGGTGCTGTGTGCTTCGCAAGGTGCTGTGTGCTTCG
>JAHZLG010000058.1 GCA_022599995.1 Alphaproteobacteria bacterium
ACCGGGGTTGTGGTCGCACTGGCAACCGGGGGCGTGGTCGCACTGGCAACCGGGGGCGTGGTCGCACTGGCAACCGGGGGCGTGGTCGCACTGGCAACCGGGGGCGTGGTCGCACTGGCAACCGGGGGCGTGGTCGCACTTGCAACCGGGGGCGTGGTCGCACTGGCAACCGGGGGCGTGGTCGCACTGGCAACCGGGGGCGTGGTCGCACTGGCAACCGGGGTCGTGGTCGCACTGGCAACCGGGGTCGTGGTCGTGGCGCACCCGAATCGGATCAATTGCTGTCCGTCGTAGTTTGGGCAGGCGAGGCATCTGCCGAGATCACCGCAGTCTCCGGGCGATGAATAGGCCAATTCCCCGTTGCCACATGACGCAATGTATGCGGGGTCTGCCCCATGCGGATTTGATATACCCAGAAATTGCGGGCGACCTCGTGAATGTAAACCCGGGTCTCGGTGATGGGGATCGTCTCGACATACAGCAACGGGTCGTTGCCGTACTTCACCAATCGCCGCCAGCGATAGGGATTGCCGGGCCCTGCATTGTAAGCCGCGAAGGCATAGAACACGTTGCCTTTGATCGTCTTGTTTTTCAGCAACCGCTGGAAATAAAGCTGGGCAACATCAATGTTGAACACTGGATCATTCAGCTCATTGTTCCCGACGCGTCGTTTAAGCATCAAGCTCGCGGTGGCAGGCATTACCTGCATCAACCCGCGTGCGCCTACGGGAGAAACAATCTTCGGGCGGAAGCTCGACTCGCGGCGCATAATAGCGAATAGCAATGCCGGGTCGATCTCGTAGCCCTTCGTCGGCTCCCAGGTCGGCACCGGGTACAGTGCCGATTCTGCCACGACATTATGATGTACCTTCAGTGCCCAGCTGGTTTGATACGAGTAGTAGGTCAAGCCGATCTCGGCGGCAATATCAACAAAGAAGCCGCGGTGAGTCGGAGGCACTTTTTGGATAAACCGCTTGAGCTCAGCTTGGGTGCTCTTGAAATTACCGACTTGAAACAAGGCCAACACGCGTTGCGCCGCCGGGAAACTGTAGACCAGCGGGTCAACATCGTGGGCAATATCGAAGTTGATTTTTGTTTTCTCCCCCCTGACTTCGGCGGCAATCAATCCGTAGAAGGTTTCGGGGTAGTGCACCGCGTGATCGAGCAACGAATCGAGCTGGTCGAATTCTCCCGCCCGCAACGCCGACCGCCAAGCCCAGAATGCGGCGGCACTGGTTCTCTCTTCTTTCGTATAGGGCGAGTAGGCGACGCGGCGAAACCATTCGAGGGCAAGATCGTACTCTTCGGCACGCCATGCAGATAGCCCGCCCCACCAGAGGAAATCCGTATCGGCGAGAAAGCCACTATAGTCTGCACCGCCGAGAGCATTGAAATAGGCATGGGCGGCGGCGATCACCTGCTTGTCATTGTTGCGCAGGAACATGGCACGCAACACCAACCCCAGAGCTGCCTCTTTGCCGCGTTGGGTGTCGAAGCGCGTCTTGCGGTAGCGGGCATAGGCTCCCGCCCCCTTCGAGGGCAACACGTCAAATTTGTCGAGGGTCGCATGGTCTTTGCGCGACATCCGTGGCGCACGCAAGCGGTCATCGAACACCAAGGGGGATTCCTCGGCATAGGCGGCAAAATTCGGCAACACAGGACGGATGGCATTTTGCGGCCGGGGCTTGCCGCTTGTCCGTTTGCTCAGGGCCAGCCGCCGAATGCGTGCGGCTTGGGGGTGGTCGTTATACTTCTCTAGCCAGGCGTGAAGGTCGTCGTACGACGCCTGGTAACTGCGGTGGAGATAACGTTCCGCGTAGACGTAGCCAAGCAGGGTGGGATTATCCAATCGCGCAATTTGCTCATCGGCAGTTTGCCACTGTGCCCGGGCTTGGCTGGCGTGAATCGCCTGATAAAGATGGATGTCAGCATAGGAGAGCACCCGTGGCGGCGTGGCACTCGCCCCGAGCATCACGAACATAGAGATCGCGATGGCACACACAGCGTACCTTGTCCTGCGTCCTCGGCCGCGCTGGTTTTGCCCCACTCTCAGCAACCCCTGCCCTGCTCGCGTGGTAACAACCCGCAACAACGTCGCCACCCCTGACCCACCGGTGCGGTGTGGCAGGGTGCTCAGTCGCGTGTACCAGCTGTGAGAGGGGTGATGGTTAAGCAATCTATGGGGCTCGACAAAGGGCAAAATTCGGGCACGTACTGGCAGCCTGCAAAATACATGCCTGTCCAGGAGGGGGCAGCCCTCAATGATGCGCACCCGCTCGCGCTGGTGGACACGAGTAGACACGAGCGGACACTAGTGTCGGGCACCAGTGTCGGGCACCAGTGTCCCTGTGCGGCATCGGCAGGGCAATTCGTGCCGATACAGAGGAATGCATTCTGGAAGACAGCCTTGCTCAGGCAACAAACACTCGCAACGCCATTGTCCGTCGCACTGCGCCAAGATCACGATCACGAGGTCTTCGATCCGAACAGTTCACACACTAGTGAACACCGATGAGAAGTCAATCG
>JAHZLG010000059.1 GCA_022599995.1 Alphaproteobacteria bacterium
CGTGCCCGACAGAAGATCAGACGAGTTCAGCAGCCACTCGCCAAACACGGATGCAGGCACTTGGCTATCGAGGGTCACCCCCGCAAAACGCTGCTCGTCGAAGACCACGCGAAATTGCCCTTGCGAGTGCGTGGGGACAGCAAATGTGCCCTCCATGGCGATGGGCTGTTGTGTAAAGGTGGCATTCAAGTAGGCGCGGTCACCTGTTACTTTGCGCGCAATCGGGATACTCGCAATCTCCCACGCCACCGGGTCGAGAGTCACATCGAACGTTGCCCTGTGCCCCGGCTCCCCCCGTTGCTGGGTGGCGGTAACGAAAACCATGGCATCGCCGACAATCCCCCCAAATTGCACGGCCTCGTCACCGAGATGGCGGGCGATTGTTGCCGGATTGACCGCGGTTTCGATCAGAACGGTGCGTTGCGTATCGGCGACGAAATCTTCTTCCCAGCGGATCAAAGCGGGTTCGCCATCGAGGGTGATCGCTGCCCCCTCTACCCGAGCCTCCTGATTGTTCAGTGAAACCGGCAAGTGCTCCGCATAGACATCGATCTCCAAGACGGGAGAATCGAGAAAAGAAAATTCATAAATATCCGCAAGAACATCGAAGGTTATTTCGTGCCCGGCCAAATCGCCAAACAGCGGAAATTGCAATCGCAGGCGCGTGTCTGCATTGCCACGTAAGCCCTGCCACGGCACGCCGCGCGGCGTGAGGAGTTGATAGGCGGGACTGTCCGCCACCGCCAGCAAGGTGGGCAGCGGTGCTTTCATGGTGGCATCGATCTCAAGAAAAAACGGCAACTTCCCCACCCAATTGCCGAGGGCGTCGCGGTATTCTTGTCGGTCGAGGTCGGCCAGCTCTGCCGTTGTGATGGGGCGTACCAAGAGGTGATGGCCAGCATCGGGAAACAACCGAATGGCGTTGTGCCGCGCGTTATCGATGCGAAACAACAACCCAGCCCCGTTGAAATCGACGTTTCCGTGCACGTCCGTGATCGGGGGGAGCCCTGCACTAAACCGAACCCGGGCATTCGACATCTCCCAGCTTCCGGCAATGTTGCTGATCCCCACTTCAACGGCATCTCCCCGCAGGGTATAGGATTTGTCCTTTGGTAACGAGGGCGTTGCATAGGCACTTTCTTCAAGTGCCTTCTGTCCATTCGGCAACGACAATGGAAATGCGGTGCTGGAAGCATCTGCCGTGGCGTCCGCCGCTTGGGTGACCAGTGGTGTTGCCTTATTGGGTGATTGTGCTTCGGCCCTTGATGCGCGACGAGGGGCACTATCAGGCGAGGCATTATCAGAGCCCGCGTTGTCGGAGCCCGCGTTATCAGAAGCTGTGTTATCAGAGGGCTGTGGAAACTCGATCGCGACCGCCGCCGTCAGGGCAAAGTCTTCGGCTTGATAGGCGGTTACGTTAGAGGTGATCCACGTCCGCGCTTTGGGTTGCAACACTACTGGCCAAAGCGTCTTCACGTCGCGGGGATTGAGGGTTGGAGCCGAAAACGCCAATGTCATCCTCTGCAATGCTTGGGCAAGCTGATCCGCGGCGGGGGTGGCGGGCGTGGCGGGTGCCTCGCCCAGGGTTGCGGCGACCCGATCGGCAACTGACCGTTGCGGCAATCCAGAATACTGAGAAGGTGTTTCCGCGCTATCAAGGCTGGGGATCAGCTGTGAGGCATGGAATGCGTTGCTTATCTCTTTCCAATCGATCTCTGCTGCTGTTGATTGCAGATTCACGTGCAGCTCAGTGCCGTTGTCGGTGGTGTTTTTGCTGGTGACGGAAAGGGCGGCCTCGGCAAAATTCATGATCGCTTCCCCACCTATCTGATCAAACCCAACCTGTTTCTCGGCCCATATCGTGGGCGATTCCACGGTGATACGGTCGGAGTGCCACGCGAGTTTTGTTGCAAGGGGTTGCCACCGTCCCAGAACAGGCACGCGTGATGGCGACTCATCGAGGGGAAAGACCGACTCGGTCGAGGAAAGAACAACCTGCAGGTCGGCGTTCATTTGTCCGAACGCTTGAAAGTCGGGGGGGAGGTTCGCAGAGGCAAGGCGCACAAGCGCGGGCATATCGCACTGCGTGAAAGACGCCGTGATCACCGAGTGGATAGCTTGTCTGGCTTCCGTGGCTTCCGTGGCTTGTGCCGCGTCACTTTCCGCTGGAGCAGGCGCGCCATGAGTGCCTGGGGCGTCTGGGGAAGCATCAGCTTCATCAGGGGCTGCAGGGGCTGCAGGGGCTGGGGCGTCTGGGGCGTCTGGGGCGTCTGGGGCAGCATCAGCTTCATCAGCGTCAGCAAGGGCTTCATCAGGGGCTTCAGGAGCATCACGGGCTGCAGGGGCTGCAGGGGCATCATCAGCATCAGACAAGATACCCTGATCCGTTTCCCCTTGATCAGCAGTCGCGTATTCGAGAGCCTGATCGAAATTCCCGACGTTATTCTCTGGGTTGGCAATATCTACGCGGTCGGACGCCTCCAATACCTGTGCGTCTGCGCGCAACCGTGCCGCAGGGTCTTGCGTTGCGCCGGCCGCATCTTGCCTCAATAGTTCGGTGATACTCAGGATGCCAGTATTGTTCAGCTGCAATTGACAGAGGGCTTGCTGATCAGCCTTGAGTGCGGCTTCGACCCGAATAGATTGCGACTGTCCGAGATAGACGCCGGTCATGTCGAGGGAGTACTCCCTCCCCATTGTGGGAAGGACGGATGCCTCCCCTGCCCGTGCCGGGCCGTTGCTTGTTTGCTCGCTTGCCGAGGATCGGGCAAACAACGCATCGACGCCACGCGCAACCAGCTCGCCGTTATATGCCACAACGTAGGCCGTTGGATCGATCAACAGCTCGCCATCGACCAAAAGCTGCAGAGGTGACTGCACCGAGGGCACGGCATCCCCAAGGTCAATGGTGGTCAAAACATTCAGTTTCAGCACACCACCGACTGTTTCGACGGTCAGCACATGGGCGTGAAAGCGGTAATTTTGGCTGCTGACCTCATCGAAGAGAAAAACACGGGTGTTTTCCGTTCGCAAGATCGGAAAGGTGGAAAACCCCAGTGCTTCAGGCAATGAGAGCCCTTGCCCTGCCTCGCTGGCATTCTTCGGGATGACAAAGGCAAATTCGGCATTCGATGTGAGGTATTGGCTCGCCTGAGTGGTTGCGCCGTCCTCTTCTTTCCAACGGTGCAACGAGACCTCAGTATCACCCGAAAACTGGCGGTTGACCACGATGACGGTGTCATCAAGCTCGAGTGCCTCGGGGAAGAAATTCCCTCGAATCAATCCCAAGAGGCTAAACACAAGCCTGCTGCGTCCCAAGCTCAACCCTTCGGAGGGCTCGGTGCCAATGGTGCTGATTTTCTCGTAACCAAGGACAAGTTTTCCCTGCCTAATTCGAAGGTAGGCGCGATCAACCGCAACCGGATGTCCCTTGAATTGGAGTGCCACGTATTCGTGGAGGCTGCGAAATTTCACC
>JAHZLG010000060.1 GCA_022599995.1 Alphaproteobacteria bacterium
GCTGGTCAATTTTGGTGTCCCAGATTCGAGTCCGATCGATTGCTCGAACGCCCTTTCGACGGCACTGGGGTTGTTGCAGGCGATTGACCTTCACAATGCCACGGCGGATAACAAGAGCAAACATGTGATGAAATTGGGGATTGGCATTCATTATGGCATGGCGGTGCTTGGCGATGTTGGATCGAAGCGGTCGGCAGCTTTCACGACTATCGGTGATACCATCAATGTCGCGAGTCGGCTGCAAACCCTGACTCGTGAATATAATGCGCGCCTGATCGTGTCCGATGAATTTGCCCAACAGTTGTTGATCGAACGCGGGCCCGATGAGGGCAACCACTTGCGGCGTCTAGGTTTCACACAGGTCAACGGGGTGATGCTGAAAGGACGCCAAGCCGAGGTATCGATATGGAAGCTCTAGGTACTAATCCATCGATTTGCTTCCCGGCGCTTTCCTCGCCTGCGACAATGCCCTTGCGCCTGTCGCTTTTGTGTGTCGCATCCCCTTAGTATAGAGAGAGGATGCGGCGCAGTTAGTCCTGCTTGCGCAGTGCCGCGTGTGGCAAGAGACGACCATATAAGACAATGGTCCCCCCCCTATGCGGGGACACGTTTCTCATAATTTTATTCCTGAGGTGCGCCGGCTATCACGTTGATATTGCCTTGCTTCTTGCCTATTGAGGATGGGATATTTCTGATATTGGTTGCTTCGAGCGTGACGCTGCCGCCTAGCCATTTTTATTGCTCTTCGTTTGTTGAACCCCTTGGAAATTCCGATGACTTTGCCTGCCCGCCTTTCTTCATTGCCGGCACTGTTTTGCCGCGTGCCATGTCTTTCGCGCGACGTTGCCCAATGCGTCGATGGCTCGACAGCCCCGCGCGCCGTCATAGGACAGGCCGAGGGGGTAGGGCGGTGTGCGCAATCGCTGCTTTCTCGGTTTGCTGGCAGTAGTGGCAGGGCTTACTTCGGTGGCAGTGCTAGAAGTGGCAGTGCTTACTCTGCTGGCAGTGCTAGAAGTGGCAGGGCTTACTCTGGTGGCAGTAGTGGCAGTGCTAGCAGTGCTGGCAGACTTGTCCGTGGCGTCGGAATCGGACTCACCGGCGTGATGTTCGCCCTGTCGTCCCATGCCGAGACGCTTACGTTGAAATTGTTGCTGGAAACGGTTTATACGACCTCGCCTTCCCTGTTTGCGGCACGGTCGGCGCAGACCATCGCCGATGAAGACCGGGCAACACAACGCGCCCGCGGCCTCCCGAATTTGGCGGTGTCGCTTTCGGCAACGCAGAGCTCGACGAATGTTACGAGCCCGCCGGATGAATTCCCTAATCAAGAAACCGGCACGACCTCTACGACTCCCATTGCCTTGTCATTCTCTCTGAGCCAATCGTTGTATAGTGGCGGCATCAACCGCGAGCTTGTGAAACGTGCCGACTTTGGCATTGAAGCGGGAAGGTATCAATTGACCGCGATGGAATCGGGAACGCTCTATCAAGCGATTGTTGCATGGTACAATTGGAAGCAGGCCATTGACGCCATCGATGTGGCTGAGAAAAACGTGGCTCGCTTTCAAAAGCATCTTGAGAGGGCGTCCGAATTGCTGGAGTTCAATCGGGCGACCCAAAGTGAGCTTCTTGCGGCTGAATCCTCCTTGCGGAGTGCCGAGGCGAGTCTTGTCCAGCGACAAAACGCGGTTCGTTCCGCGGAGGTCACTATCGTGGAGCTGTTCGGCGAAGCCCCGAATCCAGACCAGCCCGATGCACTCGACTTCACCCAAGACGGTGAGGTGTTGCAAAACCTGTTAGCCCAGTACCCCCAAACCATCGAGCAAGCAGTCGAGCCGGTCGATGCGCACCCGAATGTTTTGGCCGCAAAAAAGATACACCTGCAAGCGACCACTTCCTATGCCATTGCTCGTGGGGCACTGCGTCCGCAAGTGTCGTTGACGGCTAGCTCGGCCTATCAGCTTAACAGCCAAGGGGCCGGCCACGCGGCAATCAACACCCAAGTGGGCGTGAATTTCGGTTACAATTTCTTTCGCGGCGGCGAGGTCTGGAGCGGCTACCGCCAAGGCCTGCAGGCGATCAAAAACGCCGAATACCAAGTGGAGGTGCAACAACGCTCGGTGACAAGCAGCATTGAAACGGCGTGGTACCTCGTGGCAAACGGGCAAGCCACACTGGCATCGCTGAAATCTGCCCTCGATGCCGCGGCCGCGGCACGCGAGGCGGTGCAAGAGGAGTACGATCTCGCCCGTCGCACGGTGTTCGATCTGGTCGATGCCGATCAAGCGGTGTTCGATGTAGAGCAAGGCATTGTTGATTTCGAAACCAGCACTGTCCTTGCACGCTTTCAAGTGCTCTATGCCATGGGGCTGATCACGCCCGAAAACTTGCAATTGGGTGTCCCGACATACAACCCGGCGACATACACGGACAACATGACAATTCTCGGCTTGCGGGCGAGTGAGGAATTCCAGCCATAGGGTGGGATTGCGCCGCAAATCAGCTCTTACGGATGGACCTCGTGACTGATGGTATCGCTAAGCGTCGATCGATGTTCTTGGGGACGGAGCCTATGACCCTTGCCCATGTTCTGGAACACGGTGGGCAATTCCTTGATCTTGACGAAGAGGCTCTGATAGCACTAGCTAACCAGTGGGCTGATCAGACGACGAGGCCGCGTGCCCCATGGGTAATATTGCTCGAAGGCGCACTGGCGGCAGGGAAATCGACCTTTGCCCGCGCCTACATCCGCCAGCTGATGGGGGAGCCGCAATTGCACGTTGCAAGCCCCACCTTTACCCTGATGAACGTGTACGATGCTCGGGAATGGGCGATTTATCATCTAGACCTCTATCGTGTGGCAGGGACTCCTGTCGACGATTTGCTCGACGAGCTGCTCGATGACGTGGCAATGCCCGCCGTGATCCTGATCGAATGGGCACCCCAAACCCAGGATTGGCTTACCCGGCCGCTCTTTCGCGGCGGTGCGTGTTTTCGCGTCGGTCTTTCTGTCGCCGATGATAACGGTGTGCGTCGAAATGTCACCATAACCCCGCTGCATGTGCCATAGGGGACGCAGCACTCCCAATTATCAATACCAACACCAACCCGAACACCAACACCAACACCAACCCCAGCACCAGCACCAACACCAACACCAACACCAA
>JAHZLG010000061.1 GCA_022599995.1 Alphaproteobacteria bacterium
ATCAATGCCGCCGCCACCTCGCATGCAACTAAGGGCACGTGGTCACGGGTATAATGAATGATATGATACGGATACTCTAAACGCGAGCGGTTTGCGATAAACAGCTAGATTCTCGGCACATAGATAGCGATGCGCACACCTAACCCGCGCTCCCCGATCATACTTGCAATCGGGGAACACCATACAATACTCATCAAGGAGCAGGCTACTCGAAAGGTCGTTTGTTTATCAGCGAGAAAGTGCGTGGCTTCGTCGCGCTTGCGTGAACCGAGTTTTTGCCATTTACCCAAATACTAAGAAGCAAACAGGCTGCAATCAGCCCCATGAAAGGAAGGGCACCATCTTTATCCGTTATCCCACAGCTATCTTTTAGTCCATACTGTTTGATAATTTGTTTTGTTGCTGGTTGATTGGTCGGCTCTTTCTCCACGCCATTGTGTTGGTGTTCATGCCATGATGGTGGAAGTTTATCGACGGGGCAATCCATCTTGCGCAATTCTAAGGTATAGAAGTCATGGACGCCTCCGCTCTGCTTACCCCCCAAACCTGCGTTAAACAGAACACCATTGTGGCGTCTTGCAAGCAGACGGCGAGCATTGAGATTATCCACACCGCAAAAGACGTGCATATTTGCTGTGTCTTTGGGGAAGTTACTGTCAAGAAGCATTTCTGATTTTACTGAAACCATGCTCTCCTCAATAGACTTGCCGATGGCAGTATGGCAGAGGTCGGTTTTCATGAGCGGATCAGTTCGATTTTCCAAACTGCCTTCGCTCACCAACAATGAAGTCGAGAAATTAGCGGGTGAAACCGTATCATCATCTTGTAGAATCAATTTTGGCAGTTTGACGTTGCCTAACTGGTGAAGACAAATAAGACTCCAGCAATACGCCTGCCCTAAATGCCCTAATCCAACAATCCAAATTGGAACTTCTGGCATTACCAAATTTTGTGTGCTCGATTTATCGATGGTGCTATCTTGTGTAAGTGTCAGCAAGTTGATAAAAACGGATTCATTGTGGAGTTGTGAGCTGGCTACATTAAAACAGTGCTGATGAAGGTAGCCCACAGCTAGTGCAGCCGCAACAAGCGGAGAGAGAGGGAAAACCTGCCCATCTTTTTTTGCATCAAAATCAGGATTGCTATTCTTTGTCACACCTCCTGTCCAGCCTTGATACACAACTGTTCTGAAAAACTGACTGTCTTCTGGCAAGTGTTGAGATGGTAATGGCCTTCCGACTGAAAGCATTGGGCGATGTTTTGCATCTTCTGGGAGATCATTCGGGGTGCAAAGTTTTCCACCTGCATCGCAGACTGCATCCATACCTAATTTCTTTGGAGGTCTTTCACCATGGTAACACACAGTGATGCGTGCCGGTGGTTCAAAAGTTATATTCGCTGACCGACGAGTAAGCTCGATTATGGTGCGCAAGCACCATAACTTATTTTCATCTTCAAGATCGTCCACGGTGACAATAACTTTTGCCATCCTCCGTTGTTTCTCAATGATCGAATCGTAATCTTCTCCGCTGTTAATCATCGCCCGTGTTGATCGTGAGAGTGTATCTCCAATACTCTGTTCTTTTGATTCATTCATGTGATAATTCCTGCAGATTGATGGTGGCTTGATATGTTCAGATGATATTTTCGTATATGCTTTGGAATTGTATGCCTTAGAAACGTTCTGTTCTTCTTCCCCATGAGACGATAAACACCTGTGCGGCTTGTGGAGGGGTTTCCCCTAGCAAAATTCGGAAGTATAAGTGCCACATGCTTACTGTCGCTTTTGGGATTCATCGGATGTTGGCGATCCGTATCACTTTGCTCTACGCCTGCCGGATGCGTGTGAATGTCTCCCACAAGGCTTGATTCCAATTTTTGACACTGTTGGTAGAATTTGTCCATCTTATTTGGTGGAATGGAAAGCGAGACTGCACTCGCTCTCGCACCTAGTGCCTTGTATGAATAAAAACCAGTAATAAAGATGCTTTCCTTGTTAGGTGCAGTTTTCTTTTTTTGTCCTAGCAAAAGCCCGCCGCTCTCTTGATTTTTTGCACTATGTTGGCGAAGGAGCTCGTGAATTTCGCGCCAATCTTTGGATGTAAAGCAAATTACAAACGAAGGCTGATAGATGCCGAGTTGTCGTTTTAGCCAATTGAACATGTTTGTTATCCTTAAATATTTAACCAATCACGAAGCTTCGAAAGATAATCGAACAACTTCCAGTCACATCGAAGGCAGTCATTGGGATGCTTGCTTTTCCAATCAGGGTGACTATTCGAGCCGTGTCGATCAAAGCCAGAATATATTTTTTCGCCGTCCAATCGCTTTTCTCCACGATTGGTCCCGGCGGGAAAGTTCTCAGCTTTCCTCACTGTTGTTTCGGGTAACTGCAGGTCAGGCTGACTGACATCGATTTCCAGAGCCCATTCTCTGTTCATAGCGGGTGTTTTTAATTTCAATTTAATCTTGTCTCCCTCAATGCTGTGATCGGACACAAAGCCAAGCTTTTCTGCCTTACACAAGGATTTAGTAATTTCAATATCATTATTACTTCCCTGAAATCTTTCGATCGGCGCCAAGAAAAAAGACGCACAGAGTTCGCCATCTTCTTGCAGTTTTGCGTAGTGCCCGACTGGAAAGAATTTGTCTATTGGCAAACTGTCGGAGTCTGCTTCAGGGTAGTAGCGGAGTTCGAAATCGCCTGCATCCTCATGGAGAATGCCCGCCTCCCGAATTGCCCAATCGAAGATTCGCTCCATAAGGATGGATATCGGTATATCACTCAGCTTAAAATCATCTTGCTGATATTTTACTGACAGACACAAAGTTCCGCGTTGCGCAATAATGAGTTCATCGTCTTCGTTGATCTGATCGCAAACTGGTATGTCGGGGTTAAGGGAAATATCGGTAGCGCGTTCGATTTCGTCAACGCCCAATTGGTCGTGTGTTTCTCGTGTGTCGCTGTCGATACCTGGAATGCCAAGACTATTTTCGTTGTCTACGCGAAACACCAACAGGCCATCAGGCGGTTCTTCAACATCAGATATTGCCGTTGAAATCAGATCTTTGATTAATGTCTTTGGCGTGACGTTTAGATTCTGGCGAC
>JAHZLG010000006.1 GCA_022599995.1 Alphaproteobacteria bacterium
ATCACTAGCTCATAAAGGTTTCCCAAATGTTCATCCTTGATGCGAATGCCCAATCCACCGGCGGTGGGGGTGGAGGCGACATTTTCGGCGCGTTGGCACCACTTCTGTTCATCTTCGTTATCTTTTACTTTTTGCTGATTCGTCCGCAGCAGAAGAAGCAGAAGGCGCATCAGGCGATGTTGGCGTCGGCGAAGAAGGGGGACACGGTTTATACAGGCGGTGGCATTCGTGGGCGCGTGCTGAAAGTGCACGAAGAGAAGGGGGAGCTCGATGTGGAGATCGCCGACGGAGTACGCATCCGTGTTTTGCGCAGTTCGCTGCTTAGTGTGGAAGTGAAAGAGGAGCCGGCCTCGAAGTCGGATTCACAATCTGATTCTAAGGCGGATGCCTCTGAGGGTTCCGATAGTTGATGCACGGGTGTGGGCTTGCAGTGCGAAGCATTGTTGTGAAGAAGGTCGTCTAGGATGAAGCCGTTTGGTCTTTGGCAGCGGATTGTTTTGCTGGTGGTCATTGCGTTTGGCGTTGTGTGGGCATTGCCCAATATCGCCCGCGACTTGCCTTGGCCGAATTCGGATTTTGCGCCGGGCAAGCGTTTGTCGCTGGGGGTGGATTTGCGCGGCGGGGCATACATCCTGCTCGAGATGGAAACCAGCGGATTGCTGATCGAGCGTGCCCAGGGCGTGACATCGACCGTGCGCGAGGTATTGCGCACCAATCGGTGGCGGGTGTCTAGCTTGTCGCTGATAGCGGACGACTCTTCGGCTTCCGGCAACACCAGTTCCTCGAATGCAGAGGTGGCGGAGGAAACGCAGGCAGTGCGCGTTGTGTTATTGCCCTCGGTGCCTGTTGATAGTTTCCTTCGGGAGGTACGCGAAGCCCTTGGCCCAGACCTTGACGTTGTTGCCGATCAATCGAGTGGTCTCGCAGAGATCACCATTCGCTACACCCCAGACGCCATCGACACCATTGTCAAGAATGCCTTGAACCTGTCGATTGAAACCATCCGCAAACGGATAGACGAGACAGGTACCACTGAACCGGTCATCCAGCAGCAGGGCTTCCGCAGGATAGCGGTGCAAATGCCGGGAGTAACCGACCCCGAGCGCGTGCGCGGATTGATCGGCACCACGGCCAAGCTGAGCTTTCATTTGGTCAATCAAGGCGGGGCATTGACGGGGCGCGTGCCTGCGGATTCGGTTCGCTTGCCCTCTTCGGACGAGTATGCCAATGACTACGTGGTGTTTCGTGCCCCCATCGTGAGCGGTGAGAGCCTACAAGATGCCTCTGCCACCTTCGAAGAGGGGCGTCCGATCGTTAATTTTCGCTTCGATACCGAGGGTGCGCGTCGTTTCGGAAAAGCAACAAGTGAGAATGTCGGGAGATTGCTCGCCATTGTGCTCGATGACCAGATCATTTCGGCTCCCCGCATTCAGTCGGCTATTCAGGGGGGATCGGGGATTATCACGGGGAATTTCACCGTTGATTCTGCCAATGACTTGGCCCTCTTGCTGCGGTCGGGGGCATTGCCCGCGCCCATGGAGATTGTCGAAGAACGCACGGTTGGCCCATCGCTTGGCGCCGACTCCATTCGTGCCGGGGTCGCGGCGTCGCTGATCGGCTTTGCTTTGGTGTTGGTTTTCATGTCGCTGTGGTATGGCAGGTTTGGCATTATCGCCAGTGTGGTGCTGCTGGTGAACATTGTGTTGCTCGTTGCGTTGCTTTCGCTGTTGCAAGCGACTTTGACCTTGCCGGGGATTGCAGGCATTGTGCTGACGATTGGCATGGCGGTTGATGCCAATGTCTTGGTGTTCGAGCGGATTCGCGAGGAACGCGCCACCGCCTCCTCATTCGGTGCCGCCATCGATGCTGGCTTTGCCCGCGCCTTCGGCACTATCATGGACGCCAACCTGACGACCCTTCTCGCCACCATCATCCTGTATGCAACGGGCAGCGGTCCTATTCGTGGGTTCGCCGTTACTTTGTCTTTTGGCATTATTTGCTCGCTGTTCACGGCACTATTGCTTACCCGCTTTCTGCTTGCGACAACCACGCCGCGGGCTCAGTTGGCCGGCCGCTAGACCACTATTCACTAGGAATTGGATTCGTGCTCGCCGATCGTTTTTCGCCATCAAACACTAACATTGTCTTCAATCTGTCCCGACTGGCATCGCTTGCTTTGGGGTTGGTGGTTGTCTCGCTCGCGCTGGTTGCGTTGTTGGGGTTCAACCTCGGCATTGATTTTAGCGGTGGCGTGATAGCCGAGGTGCAGCTGACGGACACTGCCACGATCGGCGATGTGAAGCAGATCATCGCATCGATTGGTGCGTCGGCGGTTGTTCAGGAATTCGGCAGTGCCGACATTGTGCTGGTGAAAATCGGACTGGGTACAAACGGCGATGCCTCTGCCATCCGCTTGGCAGTCGAGCAGGCCCTCGAAGGCGGTGCAGTGGTGCAAGATTGGCGGCGCGTGGAAACCGTTGGCCCTGCGGTGTCCTCCGAATTGGCCGAGACCGCGTCGATCGCGGTTGCCCTCGCGTTGTTTGTGATCATGATCTACGTGTGGCTGCGCTTCGAGTGGCAATTCGCCATCGGTGCCCTGTTGGCATTGGGACACGACATTATCCTAACCCTAGGCTTCTTTGCCCTGACCGGTCTCGAGCTAAACCTGCCATCGGTGGCGGCGGTGCTCACCATTTCGGGGTATTCCATCAATGATACGGTCGTGATCTACGATCGGATTCGTGAGTACATCAAGCGGCACCCGAAGCTGACCATCCGCGAAATCGTGAATTTGGCGTTGAATGCCTCGTTAACCCGCACCCTTGTGACCTCGGTCACCACATTGATTGCCTTGGTGGCATTGGTGGGATTTGGCGGGGCGATCATTCGCGAATTCGCCCTTGCGATGATGTTTGGGGTGATCGTTGGCACGTTCTCCTCCCTTGCGGTGGCGGGCTGGCTGGTGACAAAGATCGAACCGGTGCGCGATGAAGATGAATCACCGCGTCCCTAGACAATTGAGGGCGGGGCAACGGAACATGACATGGCACCAGAGCTGAAGCAAGAGCACGAACACGGGCGAAAAAGCAAGCAGGGTGGGGACTGGCTTGTCAACGCGTCGGCAAAAGAGCTGGCAATCCATGGCACGCAAGACGACGCGGTGGCAGTAGGGGGCATTTGGTATCGCGTGCCGATCATTCTGCGTCCTATGATGGGCGGGGGTGCTGGTGAGTCGGGTGATGATCCCCGCGCCCATCGGGGCATAGAGCAAGTGCCGAACAACAACCTTCACTTCACCGCTGACGGGGGAGGGCAGGTTCTAGACTTGCAACGCACGGTTGAGACCTTCCTGTCGGGCATTGACCGCTCTGCCTTTGAGGTGGTTTTGATTGGTTTGCCTATTCGCCCTGACTTTCCTCTTATTCGGAGTGTGCAGCGGGCCTCGATGCCGGTTGAGTGTTGCCAAATTGACTCGCTGGCGAGGACGTACAATGTTCTGCTTGCCGAAGACCGTCATATGATGGCCTTGTTCATCCCCTCCCAGAGGATACAAGTAGCATAGTAGTGCCCCCGAGCACCGAGACCATGACAACTGACCCAATTCCAGAGAAGACAAGAAATAGTAGCCTTGGTGCTAGTATCGTCGGTGCTAGTATCGTCGGTGCTGGTATCGTCGGTGCTAGCATCGTCGGTGCGCAGGGTCGTGGCACCGCGACCATCCTTGGATCAGGGACATCGGGGGGAGTGCCAACAATATTCAATGACTTCGGGGCTTGCGATCCGAGCAACCCGAGGAACCATCGCATGCGGGTCTCGGTGCATTTGTCGGTACCCATCACCGATGCCGTTGCCAATGCCCGCGCGCATGCCAATGAGACCAAGGATGACAGTGCGGGATTCAACGAGGCTAGCCTCAGCGGGGCAAGCCTAGACGGGGTAAGCCTCGACGGGGCTAGGCTCAGCGGGGTAAGCCTCGATACCCCTGGTGCCGTTGCAAACACTGCGCCGCGCCCGCTGTATGGTCTCGGAGAATCCTCGCAGGCAACGGATGAGGTGGCGCGACAAGCGGCACCATCAAAGCAGGCATTTGTTTCTTATTTGATTGATACCTCGCCTGATTTGCGCCGCCAGTGCCAATTATACGGCATTCGCCACGTGGATGGCGTGTTCTACACCCACGACCATGCCGACCACGTGCACGGCATCGA
>JAHZLG010000062.1 GCA_022599995.1 Alphaproteobacteria bacterium
CACCATCGCCGACCTCGACGGACAAAACCATCCGATGGTCACTCAGCGATAGAAGCGATAATGGGGTGTAGCCAAGCGGTAAGGCAACGGTTTTTGGTATCGTCATGCGTAGGTTCGAATCCTACCACCCCAGCCACTTCATCGTCTTGACGGCGTTCGTCTCTTGGACATTTCCCACCTTCCCGACACGGCACTGGCATTGGTGTAGCCCTGCGCGCCCATGCCTAGGATCGCCTTTTCTCGACAGTGGCGTGCGTCCCTGCACGCATGGCAGTAGATGACCTATAAGCAAAAATTGTACGTCTTAGGCGGAGGGTTTTTTATCTTCCTTATGGTGGTATGGATGGCAGTCTGGCTTGCCTACTATGAGCCGCCCATTCAGGAAAAAACAATCCGCGTAACCATCGGTACGGGGATCAAAGCCATCAATCGCTGAGTCCCGCAGTCCGGTTGCTGAGTCCGCACAACCCCGTTGCTGAGCCCACGCAGTCCGGTTGCTGAGTCCACGCAGTCCGGTTGCTGAGTCCACGCAGTCCGGTTGCTGAGCCCACGCAGTCCGGTTGCTGAGCCCACGCAGCCCCCTGAATTGCGCGCGAATGCCGGGGAATTCCCACTGAGCGGCAACGATGGGCGAAGTGTCCGAATACCCCGAATAAGCTTGCTCTGATTGTCTCGCCTGTTGATTTGACGGATGGCTCCATGCCCGAAAATCCTGCACACCTTCCCAAAGCAACGCCTGTATCCGACCCCACCGGGTGGGTGCTGTACTTTCTCGATGACATGATCGCCGAGAGGGGGATGCGGCACAACACATTGCTGGCTTACCGCTCGGATTTGATGTTGCTGGTCGACTTCCTGAATCGACAGCGTGTGTCAGTCGAGACCGCCCGCCTAGAGCACCTTCAAGCCTTCTTGCAGTACAATCCCAAAGGCGAGGCACGAGCCGCCCAAGCAACGGCGCAAGACACGCCCCACGCCGGCGACACGACCTCTCATCCCTTGCGCGATAGGCGGGCGGGCGAGCTAACCCCGGCGACCGTTGCAAGACGCTTATCGGTGATGCGGCAGCTTTATGCATGGGCGCGGGCGAACAAAAGACGCGACGACGATCCGACCGCAACTCTTGTTGGCAAAAAGCGGGCAGAACGCCTGCCAAAGACCCTCGCCATTGCCGAGATCGACCGTCTGTTTCACGCCATCAACCGCCAGAACGAAGCCGAGCAACTGACCGACGCCCTCGCCGTGCGGCGGCAGTGCATGCTCGAATTCCTCTATGGGGGCGGGCTGCGAGTCACTGAGCTGGTGACCCTTCTGATCGAGCCATTGCGCCACGCCACCGACCACTTCGTGCTGGCAGGCAAGGGCGAGCGCGAGCGGATCATTCCTTTCTCCGAGCGGATGCGTCTGGTGCTGGCGCAGTGGCTTACCTGTCGCCAGCAATTACCCTTCAGCCATAGCCCGTATGTGTTCCCCTCGCGCAGCCGCTCCGGGCACATCACGCGCCAACAAGTGTTCAATGACCTCAAGGAAATGGCAACCTGGGCTGGGCTAAGCGTCGAACGCGTCCATCCGCACGTACTGCGCCATGCCTTCGCCACCCACATCCTTGAGAACGGGGCTGATCTCCGCACCGTGCAGGTTCTGCTGGGGCACGCCGACATTACGACAACGCAAATCTATACCCATGTGAGTGAGCGGCGAAAGACCCAATTTGTGCAAACACATCACCCCTTGGCAAAGGGAGATCAGACAGAGAAGGAAGAAGAATTCTGAGCCGCAACGCAAGATGATCGCGTGTGCCCCAGCTTGCGCAAGGTCGCTCCGGCTTGCCTGAGATTGGTTGGCTTAGATTGACTTATTCCCCATCGAAACATATCATCGAACCATCCATTTACCGAGAAATCTTCCACCCTAGGCTACGACTTTATGGCTTTTCTGCATTCCAAACCGGCATGGTCTTTATCCGAGTCAGCGGTGACTCCCGAATCGCGTTACCTGAATCGGCGGCAAATTCTGAAGGGGCTCGGGGCGGGGACGTTGCTTGCAACAGCAGGCCCGCTATTCGGGGCTGGCGTGGCACAGGCGGCGGCAAGCACGGATACCTCCGATCTGTATCCTGCGGCGCGTAGCTCGTTGTACGAAGGCGGCCGGCCGCTTACCCGCGAAGAAGACGCCATCACCTACAACAATTTTTATGAGTTCGGCAGCAACAAGTCGATCCACCAGCGGGCGCAACAGCTAAAGCTCGACCCGTGGATGATCGAGATCTCGGGTATGGTGAACCGCCCCCACTCGGTCGATTTTTATGCCCTGATCCGAAAAATGCGGCTCGAGCAACGCATCTACCGACACCGCTGTGTCGAGGCATGGGCGATGACCGTGCCTTGGGATGGGTTCTCCATGCGGCAACTGATTAAATATGCAGACCCGTTGTCCTCGGCGAAGTATGTCGAGTTTCAAACCCTTACCGACCAAGCCACGATGCCCGGCCTCAAGCAATCGTGGTATCCTTGGCCGTACACCGAAGCCCTGACCTTGGGAGAAGCCAACCACGACCTCACCTTCATGGCGACAGGGATATATGGCAAGGCGATGCCCAAACAAAATGGGGCGCCGCTTCGAATGGTGGCACCGTGGAAATATGGGTTCAAATCCATCAAATCGATCGTGCGGATCAATTTTACCGACAAACGCCCGATAAGCTTCTGGGAAGCCATCCAACCCGATGAGTACGGATTTTGGGCCAACGTGAACCCGCAAGTGCCGCATCGCCGCTGGTCACAGGCCACGGAGCGTCTGTTGACCACAGGAGAGCGCGTGCCGACGCAACTGTATAATGGTTATGCGCCGTGGGTTGCCGGTCTGTACAGCGAGGTGCAGAAGACCGAGAAGATATTCTTCTGATCGACGGGCAGGCCACCATGCCCGCCATGATAACCATGCCCGCCATAATCACCCATGATGGCGAGGCGGGTCGATCGGTCGGGGGCGAGTCGTGACCGCGATGATGGTGGTTCCCGCAGTGGTTACTCCGTGGCATCGCAGTCTCGTTGCCTCTGAGCCCGCCACACCGAGCAAAACATCTTGTTACCAAAATTGCCGCAAATCGAGGTGGCGCGATCGACGATATGATGGCGTTCTGCGCCTGCTGATCTGATCGTCATCCAACCGCTCCCTCTCCCCTGTCTGCCCCTCCCTCCCCTCCCTCCCCGCCATCGTGGTTTCTTCACCATCTTGGCTGTTCCGAAAGATGAGTGCCGCGTGTCTCTCCAACCCGATTTTACCGATGAGCTAACTCACGTTCTCGACCAAGCCAAACGTCAGGGCGCGACCCAAGCCGATGCCATCGCCTTCTGCGAGAGGAGCATCACGCATCGCCGTCGCAATAACCTCCCTGAGCTGACCGAGGCCTCCGATGGGCAGGCGATCGGTGTCCGTGTGTTCATCGATAAGCAACAAACGGTGCTCTCTACGAACGATCTGCGCAAAGAGACCCTCGATCGCATGGTCGAGAATGCGATTGCCGCCACCAAACTGCTGCCTGCCAATCCGTATTGCGGACTCGGGGACAACCCGACGCAGGCCCCCGATGCCGATGTCCTCGATTTGAATGACCCGACCGAGCTCGACGGCAACTGGCTGCAAGAGCAGGCAACAATTGCCGAAAACACCGCCCTCGAGAATCCTGCCATCACTAACAGCGAAGGCGCGGACGCCTCGTGCAGCCGTGGCTTTCTGCAAATGGCGAATTCCTTAGGGTACAGTTTTGGCTTCCCTTCGACCTCCGTCGGGGTGTCAGTCGCCGTCATCGCCGGGGAGGGCGAGACCATGCAAGTGGACTACGCTTCGCACTCGGTCGTGCACGCCGAAGACCTAGAGTCTCCCGCAGCAATAGGGGCACGCGCCGCCGAGCGGGCAGTCGCAGCCCTCAACCCGCGCAAGGTGCCAACCTGTGAGGTGCCGGTGATCTTCTCGACGCGCGTGTCCTCCTCGTTGATTGGCCATATCGCGCAGGCATTGAACGGGCGCGCCCAAGTCGAGTCAGCCTCGTTCTTGCTCGATTCGATTGGACGGGAGATTCTCCCGACTTCGGTATCGATCACCGAAAACCCCTTCCTGCCGCGGGGACATGGCTCGCGTCCGATCGATGGCGAATTCGTCGTGGGCACCGCGCGCTCGATCATTGATCAGGGGGTCGTGAATGGCTACTTCCTCGACCTCGCCTCGGCGCGCAAATTGGGAACGGCAAGCACAGGGTCGGCGGTGCGCGGCGTGGGGTCAGTGCCTTCGCCACGGGCTGCCAATCTCACCATGTCGGCGGGCACCCAGTCCGAGGAGGATTTGATCAAATCCGTGAAATCAGGCCTGTATGTGACGAGCCTGATGGGGATGGGCGTGAATGTGGTCAGTGGCGACTACAGCCAAGGAGCGCAAGGGTTCTGGATAGAAAACGGGGAATGCACCTTTGCCGTTGCCGAGGTCACCATCGCCGGCGACCTGCTCACCATGCTGAAAGAGATCGTTGTGGCCGACAACCTTCGGATGCGGCGGCGGTTTAATGCCCCGAGCATCCTGATTCCACGCATGACCGTCGCCGGTGCCTGATTCCGGGGGTGAGGGGTTGCTCTCCTGAGACCATGATCCGGTTCGATGTGCCCTAACCTGCCCCTCCCCCACCCTCACCGCCCCTGCGCTTTCCGTGCGCCGCTGGGTGGGGTGGGGAGGGGATTGGCGATCTAGGCGTCAACAATATTAAATTCGACGCGCGACAAAGATCAGGTTCCAGCCGTCAGTGCCTTCGATGAAAGATCGCCTGTCTTGCTTATCCCGTGCTTGGGAGAAGATTTCGAGCAACTCGAACCCGTGCTCGGTAAGCATGTCGGTGATCTCTTGCGGGCGAAAATGACGATAGTGATAGACACTCCCCGATGTCGCCCATGGGATGACGTCCTCGTTAGGAACACTGCCAACAAAGACACCGCGCGGGCGAATCCAGCGGGCAAAGTGCGCGATCAACCCAGCACTGTCGGGGACATGCTCGATGGTCTCGATCGAGACGATCGCATCGAGTGAATTCTCAGGCAGGTCGAGCTGCATCGCATCACTTGCCACAAACGAAACATTAGCCCCGGCATGGTGATCGTTGGCAAAATGAATGACCTTCTCTTCAATATCGACGCCCTTGATCTGTGCCTCGGGAAGGTGCTTACCCAAAATTGCACTGCCGTAGCCAACCGTGCACGCGCAGTCGAGCAAAGAGAGAACAGGCGATTCTTGGTGCTTCGCCACAAGCTCGGCGGCTTTCTCGTAGCGATCAACGTGCCCCTTTTCGATCAAATCTATCGTGCCGATTTGGCGCTCACCAGTTTGCTCAAGGGCGTACTTTTCTGCAAATTCGTCGCGCCGCTGCTGCGCTTCGGCAAAGAGACGGTCCCGATCGCCATATTTGAGTCGATTGTAGCGGCTCTTCAACGTGTTGAAACTGATGAGTGGGCGTCGTGAGAAATTCTTTTGCCAAATGCGCTGAAGCGATGCCATGAACGGAAAACCCTGTCATTGAAGGGATGGAGAACGGGGGAGAGCTTGAGAGTGAAGCAGATCACCATAGCCAAGCCACCCATGTTTGGCACAGGGTCAGGTTTTCGTCAAGCATCATCACATTTCATGAAATTTCATTGTAGGGTGAAATAGGCGCGTCACCAGTTTGTGCTCGCAGGTTACATTGAAAAAAAAGTGGGATTATGTTAGCGTACTGTGGGCTGTTGCATGGTCTCGAATTGCCAGAAGGCAATTAATCCAGTCGAGATAACAAAGTGGAGAACCACCAGGATCAGTTGCCCAAAGCCTCATCAATCAAGGATGCGTAGAGAAAAGTGACGATGAAATATACCCCCAAACGGCTTCCTCCAGTCTTGTGTCGCGGAACTAAGCATAGGCGGGCATTGACCTTCTCGTTGCTTGCCCTTGCCGCGTGTGGCAGTGATGGTGCTTCCGCCGGCGTTACCCAGATCACGGTGCAAATCAACGATGATGCACCGACCCATCGGGCAAGTCAGATCGGTGTTGGCGACGTTGTCATTACCCTCAGCGACTTTTTCACTGGGGCGACGGACTATGATTCATCCGCCGGCACAATAGTAGGCGGGACGTTGCGCGTCGAAGCTGCCGACTTGCCCGGGGTCGATGGCTACGTCCTTACCTTGACCGCGAGCAGCGCGGCAAGTTCGGTCGAGCACCTGCTCACGGTGAACGTCGTTGATTTGACCATCGACACCGCCCCGCCCGCGCCCTTGCTGTTGCCATCCCCCACGTCGAGCTACGAAGTCAGCCTTGATGGGTTGTTCAGTGGCGGCAACGGTAACAACGGCAGCCAAGACTACACCTATACGAGCTTCAACAATAACACCTCCTTTGCTTCGGGCACCCTCACCGTCGAGGACGTGCTGCGCACGACGGTTGTCACCATAACCGCCCAAGATAGCGACGGCGACCGAGCCAGCATTGCGTTGTCATTGCAATTGCCTCCGGAAGAGAACGCCCAGGCTATTGCCGCGGTCACCCTCGCCAAAGCCGAGACCACCGTGATCGATTTGGCGAATTATTTTGACAATGCGACCGAATACAGTGCTTCAACCGGCGAAGTAAACGGCACAATGCTGACCCTGTCGAGCGAAGATGTCGATCCCAACAGTCTGTACATTACGGTTTTCGGCGAAAACGCCCACAACGAGTCGAGCAGTCGACTCGTGCGCGTGAGTGCTGAGACCATTCCGCTCACGGTCGCCTCACATTCGAACAGCAGTGTCACCCTCGATACCGATGGTGCTGTCTTCGACTTCTCAGCCCTGACCGAGCTGTTTTCTGGGGGGCACTTGGATACCTCTTATCAGGTCTTTCTCGATGGCACGTTGATAGAGGACTTCGATATTCGCGAGGACTCCAATCAGGACGGCACGTTGGATGCGATCAAAACGGTCGCTATTCCCGGGTTGACGAACACCAGCAATCTGACCGTGGTGGCAACCGACGGAATCGGGCAAACCGCCTCGGTTGAGGCACTGGTTTTTGTGCCGCTCACCTTGGAAGGGGTCACGGCAAATGCGGGGGAAAAATTTGTCACCGTGTCATTCTCGGGGGCAATCGAGCAGTTGGATTCGGTGACGGCCGGTGGCACCCTGACAATCAGCAATCTGTTCGAGATCACCAGCAGTACCGCCAAATCGGGCGTGCTTTCGCAGGCGGCGCCGCAGATTGTGCGGACGTTTATCACCGCGAGCTCCCCGGAAAAACGAGCGGAGGATGCCCACACTGTCACCATCGAGCTCGACCGTGCCCTGGTGCAGGATGAAGATGAAGGGGTGGTCGAGGGCCTGCAGATCGCCGCCGCGGCCAATGTCTATGATCTGCAAGAGGGCAGTTATCAGCTGTTTTCCGATGGGCAGGTGCTGTTTGATGCGATTGCCCCCAACATTACGGCATTCCAACAAACGAGCGACGCCGCGGCACAACAAATTACCCTCAGCCTCTTCTTTGATGAGCAGATCGACGCCGATTCACTCAGTGCGGATGTTTTTGCGGTGCAATCCCTGGCGGGGAACACGGCTTCTGCCCCCACGATCACCGGGGTCAGCCTTGAGGACGGTCGCAGCGTGTTTATCACCGTGGCCGTGAACCCGAGCGATCCTGAAGCCTCGGTTGATGTGGCTTATCGGGTCTCTTTGGTCAACACGGACAGCAAGGAAGGGGCGGTAAATGCCCTTGTGGGCGTCGATGGCAATGTTCTTATCAATCAAGAATTCGTTTTGGGCAATAGCACTGATGGGCAATCAACGATTCCCATCGTGGTGACGCTCGATGAAATTTCAGCGACCGTGGCGCAGACTCCCGTTGCACGGTCGGCATCGGCCGGGTCAGGGGGCAATTATCTGTTCTCGGTCACCATTGGTTTCGATGATCCGATCGTGTCCTTTGCCGATAGTATCCAGCTCAGCACAGACCTGTTCGACGTTGTGCCGTCGTCCTTGGTGGACGGCGTGAACCCGCTCGTCTTGCGCAATGCCTACGTCGACGCCGCAACCCGGTCGAACCTGGTGCTGGTGATGGAGGACACGGCGCGTGCCCTCCCCGCCTCGACCAGCATCGCCGTGAAAATCGCGGCTGGTGAGACGCTCTATGACGCCCAAGGGTTGTCGGTTGTGAGCAGTAATGCCGAAACCCGCAGCGATGGCACGGACGTCCTTGCCAATGTTGTTTTCTATCCCCCGGTCATTCGCAATACAGAAGAGGATAGCGCAACCTTTGTCCAAAGTGGCGGAAATGCCCAGCTGATGTTCGTGTTCGGCTTCGACGGGGCCCCTCCGAGTGATCTCAGCACGATGGATGAGATTGCCAGCGTCTTCAGTGTGCGGCGCGTCTCGGTCGGATCGATTGCCCAAGACGCCACCGAAGCCGACGAGTTGATCACCGATCCGCAGTACAATGCCACCTTTAGCAGCGATGGCACGCGCGTAACGCTCCAGATTACGCCCGAAGATGGCGTGGATGCTCTCTATGCCGCCTATATTCGCCCCGATGCCCTCTTCACGAGCAAATACAACGCCGATGACGTCTTCGCCTTACCCGACGATCAAGTGGGAAGCGAAAACGGCCTGCAAATTGTCCAAGCCGACCGCTTAGACCCCATCATCGACGGAGTCAGCCCCATAAGCGGGCAGAACACGAACAGCTTGATGTTCACCCTCATCTTTTCGGAGGATTTGCAACCTCTCGATGGCAATGGCGACCCACTGCTGTCAGCATCGGACCTTGTCGTTGTTAATGTCGGCAATACAAACGTCAATCCCGACATTGTTATAAGTGGCGTCGAGCCCGCCTTCTCCACGGGCTCAGCCAGCTACATTGTGACGCTCGAGGCAGCAGAGGGAAGCAACGGGATAGAAGCGATGGTGCGCCTGCAAATCGCCTCAGGCACCGATCTGACCGATCTTGTGGGCAACCCATTGGGCGCATCGTCCTCCTTCGTCGAGGGACATAACGGGATAGTCACTTTCACGATTGACTCGGTGGCAGCCGAGCTTGATACAGCGGGGGTTGCCGCCCTGGGCGCCCAATTGTCGGCATCAGCATCGCGAGCAGATATTTCGACCATCGCATTGACCTTCGATGATGCCATTGCAGGGGCAGGGCACATTCTGCCCAACAACCTTTTCTTGCTGGAGACCGACGGCGCCGCACCCATCGATATTATGCGGATCGCGGTCAGTGACGCGGACGAGAAGGTTCTTCATCTGGTGCTCGATCGGGAGATTACCGACGGCGCCGAACGTATCTCCCTGCGTGCCATTACGGGGAATCACCTCGTCGATGCCGCGGGAAATGCGGTTTATGGCGACGCGAACACCCAGCTGTTCGATCAAGTCAGTGCGAAACTGATCACGGAAAGCCTCGAGCGCGCCCCCATTGTGTACGACAACGTTGCCGAGGGAGGCACGGGGCAATCGATCGTCCTTGTCTATACCGAGGCACTGCAGACGGGGCTCGACAAAAGTTATTTCAGCCTTAGCTCGTCCTCCACCCGGATTTCACCGATTACAGTCGATGCGGTCGAGTATGGCGAAACCGGCGATAACAATAGCCAGCTAACCCTGCACCTTTCCGATCTGATTCTGACGAACGAAACCTTCAATTTGACAGCAGCAAAGGGCATCACAGACGGCGATGGGCAGGTCGTGCATGCCGCATCGGGGGAGGTGTTTTCCCACATATCAGAGTTGTTCACGACGGTGGCAATGCGTGATAGCCAAAACTTCGATGACCCCGCATCAAGCACCATTGATGCTATCGACAGCACGGGGGGCACCATCGAAGTCGTGTTGACCTTTACCGGGGCAGCCATCGACCCCGACTCGGTCTCAAGTGCGGACTTTGCGTTTTCCCGAATAGGAACGACCTACGACGATTCTCGCGTCACCGGGATCGATACAACCCGGAGTTCAGTCGTCCTGCCGGGCGATACCAGTGCCACCGATGTGAGTCTTGTGACCGTCTCGTTCCACGTTCCCATCACCGAATTGGATGATACCCGCGTAACCCTTGCGCTCGACGGGGCGTTTTTTCGCAACATCCATGGGCAGCCGGTTGATGTGAGTCACGTCGATGATCATATCGTGCGGCGCGACCTCCTTGGGCCGCAGGCGATCAATGCGACTATAGAAGACGCAACAGCCCCCGGCGGCGTGGGCAGCAATGCAACCAACGAATTGCATGTGACCGTCACCTTCGACGAAACCTTCTTTGAAACCAGCGGCGCGACCTATACCCTCATCCCCGCTGATTTCGAGGCCTTCAATATTGCCACTGGTGCGCTGATCTCCGCTATTAGTGTAAGCGACCTAACTTATGCACTGCTTGGAGGAGAGCAATCGCGCTATGTTTTGACTGTCGAGGGCGAAGACGGAAGCAGTATCGACCAAGAATTCGGGTTGCGGATCAACCCCACCGGCAACCCCGCGACTCGTATGGAGTATCCCACCGACGAACAGGGCAACACGGTTCCTTATCAGACCCTCATTGCCCTCGATGAAGACGATAACCGCACAATCCTGAGGCTCAGTATCGACACTATCGATCTGCGCGGCAACATTGCCGCGGTCGAATCAGGGCTTGGGACGGCTACGGTGACTGTCGTGTTCGATGAGCCATTGCAAAAACTCATCACCGAAAATTTCGTTCTGCTCGATTCACAGACTGTCGTCAATGACAGCTATGCCGTGCTCCCCGTGGCGGACTTTGTGGTGGTGGCAACGACTCTGGCAGACGGGAGTATCGCAAGCGAAGATAATACGACCTTTATCCTGACCATCAGCGCGGCAGAAGGGAAATCCTACGATCAAGATTTGGTGATCGGCATCCAAAACACGATAAACAACACCATCTACGATGATGCCTTCCAACCCTACAATGACACAAAGCTTCAAGAAATAGTCGGGCCAAATGCGGGCAACTTTGCTTTCGATAATGAGAAAGCAACATTAATCTTGCTCGACCCGATTGAGAACTCGAAAACCATCATTTTGTACTTTGATGATGCGGTGGTGCCCTCTGCCGTCGATAGTGAAGACTTTCTTATCTCAAGCGGGCTGGGCTCGGGGTGGTATGTGGCGGGCATCTCAGATAGCACAAGCACGAATGTGATGCTCACCCTTGCTGATTCGGGTGATCCCACCCGTCTGATCCAAGAGGAGGAGCGGCTGGTTATTCGCGTCAGCCCCCGATTTACGCTGAACGACGGGGAGGGGCTGGAAGTGACCAATGGGGGCACGAACGGCACCCTCTACGACGACTCCGCCCATGTGCTGGGGGCAAGTTACGCCGCGCGCGTGGGTATGACCCATCCGCACCAAATTGAAGTCACTTTCTCGGATGCGATAAGCTCGACTTCCAACTCCGTGGTGGTGAGCAATGCCGACTTCTTGATCACCGCTGGTTTCACTGGCAATCCCATCCCCTTGGCAAGCGGGGAAGACCCCACCTTTAGTGCCGACTTCACGACAGTAACCCTCACCCTCAATGAAGAGGTCAAGGGTGGAGAGCTGTTTAGTATCACGCGCCAGAATGCCCCGTTGCTGGATAATTTCGGCAACACCATCATTGAATATGATCCTACGCCAGCAAACAACACGCCGTTCTTCGAACAGTGGGTCTCGATAGTTGGCATGTCCATCAGTGCTGCGGAGGCGCAGCAAAATGCCCTGTTCATTACCTTCGATGGCACAATCCCCGCCCCGCAGGTATCCCCGTCGGCAAAGGACATCAATAGCGATGGCAGTGACTTCACACTCACCGTCGAAGTAGATGGCGTGTCGACCAACGCCACCATTGTAGGAGTGGGGCGGGAATCCAGCGAGAATGACGCGTTGCCACAGGGCAATGTGCTGGTGCTGAACATCGATGAGGCTTACGCGCTCACGCCAGATAGCCGCCTCTCGTTGAACCTTAAGGCCAATATCGGGCTCTACGATGTGACGGGAAACATCATTATCCCTGTATCGACTAGCCCCACAGAGATTCTCGATACGTTGCCCGCAAGTGTTCAGGGGATAAGCCATAGCGGCAACGTGGTGGTGGTGACTCTTGACGATGCCCTTGCCCCCGAAATCGTGGATGGGGCAGGGTTGTATTTCGATCTGCTCGGCGGGAAAACCGATAACCTGCGGATCACCGGATCAGAAGGTCGCCAAGTCGGCATTAATTATCTGCTGTCGCTTACCGTGGATGCCATCGGCCCCGATGACACCACCCCGGGCAATGCTATGTTTGCCTTGGGGGAACGCATTGACTTGTTCCTGCGCGAAGGTGTCACGTTGCGCGATGATGAGGGTTTTGTGGTCTTGCCGAACAGTGCTGACCCCGACGATGCCTACCTCGAAGCGGGACTTGCTCATTTCGAATCTTTCCAGAGCTTTTTCCCCAGCAACGCCCTCCCGACTATCGTGTTGGCCTTCGATCGCAATCTCGCCACTAATGCCTTGGGGGGCGGGGTTTACTACGATGACTTTGTCGTTCAAAGCAATTTTAGCGACTCGGTGCGCATTGCGTCCGCCTCAGCAGGAAGTATCGACGGGATTACGGGCGACTTTAGCGATCTTACCCTCACCCTGAACGACGATTCGGGAAATTACCGGCGCCAACCCAACGAAAAGTTTTCTCTGGCGATCGCCCCGGAGATGGTGATCACCGATTCCACCGACAATCGAGTGCTGTTTGGCGACGCGATCGATGCCGCCGATGGTGTGTTGTTCGATCAGTTGATTCGGTTCACGACTTGGTCGCTGGACGCAGAAATGCGCAACGTCATCACCCTGACCTTCGACAACGATCTGTATGCCAGTGTAGGGCAAGCTGATGTGCTGTCGTTCGACGCAAGCGGGATCGATATTCTAGGCGGGTTTCGCGACGATTGGCACATTGAGTCCGCATCCATCGCCGCCCACTTAGGCAACGAGGTTTTGTTGACGGTCGATGCCGGTGATGCAGAAACAGGAGGCGATGATGTCTCCCTCGGCCAGGGGGAATTCCTCAGGATCAGTGTCCGCGCGGGCGAACACGTTCGCGACCCTAGTGGGCAGATTATCTTGAGTGGTCTTCTCGATGGTGCCGATTCCGCTGTGACCCTCATCGATACCTTCAACCGGATCGAACAATCGAATTATGCCAAATTGGGTACCCCGCTCCAGCGGGAACTCACCATCACCTTCCAAGATTTTGTTACGGAGGGGGGCACCACCTTCGACACCGCCGCATTCGAGGTGGCCGGAGGCATCAGTGAAAATGTCACGATTCAAAGCGTTTCTACGAGCACCTCGGGGCGACACCTCCGTGTGGTTGTCGCGAATGAGGGGGGAGAAAACAATCGCCTCGCCATTGGCGAAGACTTCGACCTGCGCATCGCACCGGGCTACGAATTCCTTGATGCTGCAGGCAACCGCCTGCTTAAAGGCGGCGATGCTCTCATCGAAGACCGCCAAAGCCTGCTCTCGGTTTCTGCCATTGCTGCAACCTCGGGGGTTACCCCGCTGCCGAACCGATTGGAGCTGGTGTATTCTAAGGGGGTGTATGACGGCTTGAACGTCCAGCTCGATCCACAGAGCATTCAGGTCTTCAGTAATGATGTGTCGCACCAGTGGACACTCGAC
>JAHZLG010000063.1 GCA_022599995.1 Alphaproteobacteria bacterium
ACGTCGGCACAGTTGCGCACAACGTCTAGGCAGGGCCTTGGCACACCACAGGTGCACCGTTTCCCGTGAAACGTGTCGGCACGATGGCTCACGACATCGCAGCAGGGTCTTGGCACACCACAGACGCACCGTTCCCCGTGAAACGTGTCGGTTCGTTAGCCCATAACATAAGCAGGGTCTTGGCGCACCACAGACGCACCGTTTCCCGTGAAATACGTCGGCGCGGTGGCTCACAACATCGAAGCAGTGTCTTGGTTCACCACAGACGCACCGTTCCCCGTGAAACGTGTCGGTGCAGTAGTCCACGACATCGAAGCAGAGTCTTGGCAGACCACAGACGCACCGTTCCCCGCGAAATACGTCGGCTCGGTGCCCATAACATAAGCAGTGTCTTGGCACACTACGGACGCACCGTTTCCCGTGAAACGTGTCGGCACGGTGGCCCACGACATCGAAGCAGGGTCTTGGCACACTACAAACGCACCATTCCCCGCGAAATACGTCGGGTAACTCTCCACAGACTGCTCAAGCAGAACGAAGGCTACGCGCACCGCCTTGGTCACTTGCGACCAAACAACGTTTCAATATCGTGCCAGCGGAGACAGATCCATGTTGGACGCCCATGATTGCACTGTCCCGAGAATCGAGTTTCTTGCATCTCTTGCAGCAGCACTGTCATCTCATCTTGATGCAGCACACGACCTGCCCGAATAGAGCCATGACATGCCATGCTGGAGCAAATCTCCCAAAGCGAGTCCTGAACATGTTCGGTAAGACGCCCCTCCTCTGCGGCCTGTAGCAATGACAGTAACAACCCATCGACCTCTACCTTGCCAAGAATGGCCGGAAGGGCTCGCACGGCTATCTTCGTTTCATCGCACCGTTCGATGTCTATTCCGATTGTCTCTAGCAGTGTCTTCATTTCGATAACTTGCTGGGTTTCCTCGGCAGAAAGCGTCACAATGGACGGTATCAGCAACGTTTGTTTCATGACACCATTGCGTTCGAGGTCCTGCTTCACACTTTCATAGATGATCCTTTCGTGGGCTGCATGTTGATCGATGATAACGAGCCCCTCGTCAGATTCTGCGAGAATGTAGGTACGAGCGATCTGCGCCACCGGAATACCAAGCTGTTGTGAGAGCTCCTTGCCTTCGTTATTGGGTTTTATCTGCAGATCACGATGTTGCATAGAATCGTCGGCATCCGATGCACTCGCCTGTGCAAAACCAAGGTTTTTCACCGATGCATGGGTGGGGGGCAGTGTGGGGGCATCGCTCATTTCGCGCACTTGAGAACGGTCGCGACTGGTTTCTATTGAGGAATCGCTAGGCTGTCGATTCCAGTTACTCCTCGGATGGTCAGCGTTCGCAAGCGCAAGCGAGCTCGTCTGGAGTGCGGCGGGCTGGGTGCGAGGGGTGATACGTGCGCTTTCTATGTAATTGCTTCCGACTCCGCTCCTTACCAATGCCTCATTGACGGCACTCTTGATAAGTGTTCGAATGATGGTCATTTGCCTAAACCGCATTTCGGTTTTGGAAGGGGACACATTCACGTCCACGTCAAAGCTGGGAATTTGAATAGCCAATGCCACAACAGGATATTTGTCGCGCGCAAGGGTATCGCGGTAGGCATATTTCACGGTGCTGCTGATAGCTCTATCTTTGACGATGCGACCATTGATGGAGATATAGATATGATCTCCTCGGGTTCTGTGCCAAGTGGGTGCCGAGATCACACCATCCAGTTGATAGTCCTCCGACTGCAGGGTGCACCGAAGAGCGTTGTTTATGTAGTCGCGTCCGAATATCAAACCGGCACGATCGAAGGTAGCCTCGGTGAGACCGGCGTCGGGCGAAACAACAAGTGATGGCGAGGCATCGACAACCAAAACGCCGTCATCATACAGACGAAAACCTGTGTAAGGATTTGACAATGCCAAGTGATGAATAAGATCGCGGATAAAGCCTGCCTCGACACGGCTCGATTTCAGGAATTTCAACCGCACCGGGGTGGCGTAAAAAAGCTCTTTTACGGTAATTTTGGTGCCAACGGGGAGCGTGCCCTTTTTCAGCGATGATATTTTCAACCGTTCCAGCGAGGCATAGGTAGATTTTCCTTGATGGAAAGAATCTACTTCTACTTTGGAAACAGATGCGATCGCCGCCAGTGCTTCGCCGCGAAATCCGAGATGGGGGAAGTTGGACAAATCGCCCGATGTCAATTTTGACGTCGCGTGGCGGACAAAGGCCATAGGAACGTCTTCATAGCTGATGCCACTGCCGTTGTCTTGTACTGCTATCTCAGCGCGCCCCCCCTCGCGGATAGAGATAGTGATGTCAGTAGCACCAGCATCGATGGAATTCTCAACGAGCTCCTTGACGACCGATGCGGGACGTTCCACGACCTCACCAGCAGCTATCATGTTGACTATTCGCGCAGGAATGGGAAGTATCGACATAAGACCTCTTTAGGTTAGAAGAAGAGAACAAGCTCTCATGGGGCAAAACCTTCGGCAAAGCAGCATCACACCAACTAGTCGATGCTTTCTATAGCAACGAGTGGCCTATCAATGGCTGGACTTATCACTAGGGCGGACACGCCCATGCCTTCCAGGCAGCACAGCCCGTGCCCGCAACGATCAATTCAGAAAAATGAATCTATTCGGCATCATCTACGGTCGTTCCAGCTTGACGCTCAAGGGAGTCGAGTCGTTGCCTAAGTGCCTCAAGCTCTTCAAC
>JAHZLG010000064.1 GCA_022599995.1 Alphaproteobacteria bacterium
AGTGGGCGGCTTGTGCGAACGGGGCGGGGTTTCCCTGAGGGCATTATCGAGGCGTGGGGCAATTTGTACCAAGAGTTCGCCATGGCGGTCGCGTTGCGCCGGGATGGCAGGGAGCTACCCTGCGACTGGCTGGAACTCCCAACGGTGCATGATGGGGTACGCGGGGTTCGTTTCATCAATGCCGCCGCCACCTCGCATGCAAATGGCGGCACGTGGACTCGAGTGTAGTTTGCCTGTGTGCATAAGGAGGCGTAATCCCGCGCTGAAGCGGCTGGGTGTGTCGTGGGGCATCTACTCTCAAATACGCCGCTATGCCCGCCAAGAAGCATGCGATGAAGCGGCTTTAAGCTTTCTTGATTAGTACAGAAAAAGCCCTATAATCTCACGATGCAGACATTGAAGATCGTTGTGCCCACATAGGATCAGGATGATTTCCCAAGAAGCTCATTCACATCCCAACTTGCTAGAATTGCCAAGTGTGCAAGCCATAGATCTGTTTTGTGGTGCTGGCGGCCTTACGCGCGGCCTTTCCGAAGCGGGTATTGATGTCCGGTTAGGTGTTGATACTGATCCGGCTTGCGCGTTTCCGTACGAAACGAATAATCGTAGAGCTAAATTTCTACATAAAAGCGTTGCTGATATTTCGGGCAAAGAGCTAGAACAGTACTTCTCAAAAGACAGCTGGACGCTCCTTGCCGGGTGTGCGCCGTGTCAAACTTTTTCATCGTATAATCGCAAGAAGCCTTCTTTCGATGATCCCAAATGGCGCATGTTAGATCACTTCAAGCGGTTGATTAATGAGCTGTCCCCCGATTTTGTGACAATGGAAAATGTGCCACGACTGAAAGCGAGGAGTGTATATAAAGATTTTTGCGCAAATCTAGAGTCCCAAAATTATAAAATCTGGGCAGAAGTCGTCGATTGCACAAAGTATGGCATTGCGCAAACGAGACAACGATTGGTGTTGTTGGCCTCGCGGCATTTTGATCCATCGTTTTTGTCTCAGGAAGAGTTTGGCCAGCCGCTACGAACTGTACGCGATGTAATTTACGGCCTTACCGAGATTTCCGCAGGAGCCACCGACCCGAAAGATAGCCTGCATTCTGCCGCCTCACTCTCCGATATAAACATACAGCGCATGCATGCTGCAAAACCCGGAAAAACATGGCGTGATTGGCCTGATGAAATTATTGCGGATTGCCATAAACACCCAAAGGGCAGGGAGTATTTAAGTGTTTATGGGCGCATGGAGTGGGATAAGCCGGCGCCGACACTGACAACAAATTACTACAGTTTTGGAACCGGTCGTTTCGGCCATCCAGAACAACACAGAGCTCTTTCGTTGCGCGAAGGCGCGCTAATACAAGGATTCCCCGCTGATTATGAGTTTGTCCCTCAGGGAGCTTTGCCCGTGCGCAAAACAATCGGGCGAATGGTCGGCAATGCCGTGCCAGTACCACTTGGCAAAGCAATCGGACAATCTTTGTTGCATCAGGTGCAACATACCGACACGTTGCGCACCAAAATATACAAAGGGTTTCGTAATGAATAACGATGATGAGATGAAGTTTAAGATTAGTACAAAAGCAATTGAACATCTAGGTGTCCGGAATTACAGTACCTTGCCGATTGCCCTTGCTGAACTAGTAGCAAATTGCTGGGACGCAGATGCTACTAAAGTTTCGATCGATATCGATGTAGAAAAAAGATATGTCATTATTGAAGACGATGGTGTTGGCATGACCAAGGAAATTCTTCGCACACGATTCTTGAATATCGGCGAGGATCGGAGAGAAGCTGAAGAAAATACAGCTACGTCTTTGGGACGGTTGCCAATGGGCAGAAAAGGTATAGGCAAGCTTGCCATGTTCGCTATAGCAGACACCGTCGAGATAGCAACTATAGCTGAAGATTATAAACAAGCATTCCGTCTTGACTACCGCTTATTAAAAACAGAAGGGCATGAGAAATACAAAGTACCCATCCTTTATAAAGGCAAAGATGGTGGGCAAGGAACAATGGGGTATCCCTCTTCGCGGACAGGCACTCGATGCAGGCTGTTTAACCTTAAGAAGAAAATGACAGCAAGAACCATTGAACAAGTTCAGTACCAACTGGCACGCAGATTTGGTCTTTTGCCTTGTAAAACAAATGAATTTACCATTTCGATCAATGGGAACGAATGTGATCTGGCTAAACACAGCTATTTGAAAGGTCTAGACTACATAAGATGGTATGGTGGCGAAATCGATAGAGTGAGATCGCATTTGCAGGGCGACATCAAATCCGATAATCTGGGAAAGCAGTGCATCAATAGTGAAGAAATCCGAGGTTGGATTGGTTTTGTCCGAAAGCGTTCAGAATTAGGAAGTAGCAAGGGCATCTCCATCTTTGTCCGTGGAAAAATGGCGAAAGAAGATATTACCCGCTCTCTTGACAAATCAGGACATTCGATTCACTACATTGTTGGCCAGATTAACTTCGACTATCTTGACGATAACTCTATGCCTGATTTAGCGACCACTGGGCGTGAAGACTTTTATGCAGACGATGAGGATGCGGATGATAAACGTCTCAAAGAACTAGTGGATTACATTCGCGTGCAGATGAATGAGATCGAAAAAGTGTGGATTCATCGA
>JAHZLG010000065.1 GCA_022599995.1 Alphaproteobacteria bacterium
AATGTTGAAGGCGTCGTTGCCACGGGTCGAAATGAAGAAGAGTGCATCGTCGCCATAGCTCCCATCAACGAAGCGGAAGGTGTCATCGCCCACAACCAGGAAATCATGGCCAGGGGCTCCCAAGAGAATGTCGCGCCCGCCATTGCCCTCGATCCGAAGCCCCGCTGCGAGCTGTGCTGCCGTGAGGGAGGTGTCCAAAGCAGGGGCAAGGATATTTGCCGCGCTGTCACCCGCATAGGTAAATCCCGACTCAACGACCGCCTGATTGAGCGCAAAATAATCATCGCCCGACAAAACCACGTGGCTGCCGCCCAGCATGCCACTGAGGTCAACCGCAGGGGCTTGAAACAACAAGTCATGCAGTCCATCGCCGTCAACATCGCCCAACGCCCGGATAATGCTGGCGAAGTCAGTGTCTTGCGCTGCAGCCATTTGATCTGCGGGGCTCGCGTGGCCATCGTTCGCGGCGAAAAAGACCCCATCGTGGTAGGTGAAATCGGTGCTCAGATCGATGAGATGGGTTCTGCGCTCGGTCAGGTCGGCAAGGGTCGTGGTGGTTATTGCTCCAAAATCTCCCCCTAATGCGTGGAATTCTCCCTCCGAATAAAACACAATGGCCAGCCGATTGGCGGCATCCCCGTCGGTTTCTGCCATGGCAATGGCAAGGTCGCCATAGCCGTCACCATTGTGATCACCGATGCCAATAACGGTGCGTCCAAACCCGGCATTGTCAGCCGTCGACGCCGGATCATGAGGCACGATGGTGAGCCCGTCTTCGGCGGCAATCTGGGCAAGGTTGGTCGTCTCGCCGAGCGCAAAATCGTTCCTGCCAAACAAGACATAAATACTGCCACTATCGCCCCCAGATCCCACCGTTGCCCCCGCCGTACTTAGCACCCCGTCACGGCTAACAGACTCCTCGGCCGTTTCCGGTGCACCGTTGATCACGGTGAAAACAAGGTCATCATATCCATCGCGGTTAATGTCTCCTGCCGCGACAACCTGCCCATTGGAGATCGCATAAGAAGCACTGCTCGACTCGTTCACCACCGCATCGGCGTGAATGTGAAATCCAAGCGGCGACAAGTCGGCAATGTCGATGGCCACACGCGCCGCGCCCGTCTCGGCAAGATCATCAACGATGCTTGTGTCGAGCTCCTCGCGCAAAAGAACGGGGTCAGAAAAATCGCGTCCCAACAGCACAAATCCGCCCGCCTGAACAAGGGCATCAACCTTCTGTGCCGTACCGTCTTTGTCATAGGAAGCTTCCGCAACAAGGTGGTAACCAAGGGCAATGTCATCAAAGCCGTCGCCGTTAATGTCCCCGAGCTGCGTCACCTCCCCCGACAGCGCCGCCAACCCGAAATCCGTATCGCTCGAAGTGCCCGGAGTCCCATCCTTGCCATAGCTCAACCGGATTACCCCCGAGGTTGCCGATGGATTCACGTAGGGCAACCCATTCGGCAGAATGTCGTAGGTGAATTGCCCCCCAAGGTAAATATCTACGTAGCGATTGTTTGCCCCAGTAGTTGCCTCAAACTCGCCCGATGAGACGTCAATGTTGCCGGGGATCGCGGCGACGGCAAAGTCATCGAATCCATCACCGTTAATGTCGCCAATGCCCTGCATCGTACTGCCATAGCCATTCGATGCCTGATGGCCCGTGATGACAAGCCCCTCTTGGTCGGTGATGTCGGCAAGACGCAAGACGCGAATGTCATAGGTTTGATCCTCCTCCCCTTCTTGCTGGGCGGTTGTTGTGACCGAACCCAAGGTGCCCAAATCGTTGTTGCCAAAGAAAAGATAGCCAGCAACCGCACTGCTTGTGTCTGCCGTGCCGCGCGCAACAAAAAAGTCGTCAATATTATCGCCATTCGTATCACCTGCAGCGGTAATCCGAAATGAACCCACCTGTGCGGCCGCATCGCCCGGCAGTACGCCGAACGCCTCGGCGACCCCTTCGATGATAAGACCTTGATCGGCAGACGGTAACGCAATGGCCGATAGATCAGACTCTGTAAGCAGGACACGATCGCCAAACAGGATATACAGCCTGCCGGTCTCACCCGCGAATCCCGTGTATGTCGGGTCTAAGACGGCTATGTCGTCGTAGCCGTCATTGTTGACATCGCCAATCGCCCCTACGATGGCAGGAGAAGCCTGTGCTTGGTTGTCATCCGCTTGCGCGGCAATTCGAATGGTGCCTGTCCGGTCGATGTGATCGGCGACGCGACGTTGCTCGGTCGTATCGATAAGCACCAACTCATACTGGATGGCTTGGCCAGCGTCTTCGATGTTGATGGTGGTGCGCACCGAGCCGCGCCCCAAAACACTCACCGCTCCGGAAAATCCGACGATTGGGGTCGATTCTGTCCCTGTCTCGTGCACGAGGGTGAGGCCACTAGGAAGGTTCTCCACCGATGTCACCGTGTAGGGCACACTGTCGCGGTCAAAGAGTTTTTCAGCAAACAGATAATCAGCAAAGGCTGCAAACGAGGCACTTGCATCATCGTTGACAAGCTCGATACGCTGCGCGTCTTGCGTGAATTCCGGAAAGTCATTCTGGTTCGTGACCGTAATCCTGAACACGTCTGTTGCCGCCAGCAAGCCATCCGATGCCGTCACTGTAACGAGGTAAACCGCATCCTCACCTGAGCCGAGCCGCGCACCGCCGCTTGTCACCCAATCGGACCCCCAAATGGTCGCAGGGAAGGTCTGAATGCCCAGCAATGCGCCGTTGGTCGAGAAATTGTAACTATCCGAGGCCAAGCACGGCACCTCAGGGGTGCACACATCGGTAGCACGGGTTGTCGTGATCGAAAAGGTTATCTGGTTGTTTTCGGGGTCAACAAAATAATCATGCAGGGTGAGCTGGGTCGTGAAGGGCTCGTTTTCCGAGATCACAATATCATCAATCGCCCGAGTCAAGACAGGGGCATCGTTCAAGGACGTATCAACCACAACCACCGAGACGACCGCATTGTCCTGCTCTTCATCGAGGGGGGTGCGTTGACACGATGCCAATGCCATCAAGGCAAAGACAGAGCTAAACCCTTGAGCTGGGCCGTTCTTCGCCCGCTGAGCGGCTTGAGCTGCCCTGCGCAAGACAGTGCCTTGTGAAGGGGTTGGAAAGTCGAAGTGCATGAACAAAAACGCAGTGCGGAACGAGTAACGATGGTTTCACCGGTGTGCGGTACTGACCAATGATCAGGACAAACAGCACAGCAAAGGAAATACGCAAGACGAGCATAGATAAGCATGCGCACAGACACAACAATCACCCCTTGCCCCCTCTCCTCCACACTCCCAAGCCGCAGGTACGTAAGACGCAGGTACGCAGGCCGCAGGCACGTAAGACGCAGGCACGCAAGCACGCCAAAGAGATAACCGCCATTTCTGACTCAGCCGATCATTGACACACGCAGCCTTCATTTCTATGCTGGAGCCATGCGAATCAGGTATTTTGGTTGGATGCGTCAGTATGTCGGCGTTAGCGAAGAGGCCGTGTCTTTCGCCCATGTGCAACAGTTTCATCGCGGTGTTCCAGGCCCATTGCCCACATCATCGGCAGCCTCAACGGCACCCGATCCAGCTGGCCTCACGGCAAGGCAAGTGGTCGATTTTCTGGTGTCGACCTCCCCGCAGCACGCGATAGCTTTTGCCGACATCACGAAACTTCGCGTCGCCGTGAACCATGAATTTGTCGACTGGGATAGCCCGGTTAGCGTTGATGCTGAATTGGCATTTCTTCCTCCCATCACCGGCGGTTGAGAGAGCCCCTTGCGATGAACCAAGCTGATCGTGCACTCGACCCCCAAAAACGCGTAACGGTCTCGGCCGTCCCCCTCGAGATCGGTGCGATCATCGACCAATTCTATGCGCGGCAAACCGGCGATTGTGGTGCTATCGCCCACTTCGTCGGAAGGACGCGCGCTGACCAACCCGTGCACCTTGCCGCCGACCAAGCCGCGGCATTCCCCGGGTCACCTTCGTCAACCTCGTCAACTTCGCCAACTTCGCCAACTGCGCCAACTTCGCCTCCTGTGCCCGCGATGACTGCCCTCGAGCTCGAGCACTACCCCGGCATGACCGAAAAACGACTCGCCGCCCTTGCCGAGGATGCCATGCACCGGTTCTCATTGCTCGATGTTGCCATTCATCATCGCGTGGGCATCGTGCCGATAGGCAACCCCATCGTGCTGGTGATCGCTGCCGCCGGCCATCGCAAATCCTCGTTGCAATCCGTCGACTTCGTGATGGACTGGCTGAAAACCGAAGCCCCCTTCTGGAAACGCACCCTGTTTGATGATGGCACATCGCAATGGGTGGAGGCCAAAGTCGAAGACCAAACCGCACGCGAAAACTGGATTCCGAGCTAAGCTCCTTTTTCATGATACCAGCACGAAGAGTCACCCAAGATGAGACAAACATGACCGCAATCGATACCGTTGTGCTTTGCATACTCGATGGATGGGGGCAGTCTGAGACCCCTGCAGCTGCAGACGACGCTATTGCCGCCGCCAACACCCCAAGTATCGATCGACTGGCCTGTGAGGCGGACTGTGCCTTCCTAGATGCCGCAGGCGAGCCCGTGGGGTTGCCACACGGCCAACAGGGTAACTCTGAGGTCGGGCACATGACCATCGGAACCGGGCGATTAATCCCAAGCGAGCTGAACCGCATTTCGACGGCACTCTCACCCGACTTCATCGCCGCCGAGCCGGTTATCGCCTCCCTCAGCGACAGGTTATGTCAGTTGCGTGCAACCGGTGTCACGCGGTTGCACCTATTCGGCTTGTTCTCGAAGGGGGGGGTGCACGCCCATATCGATCACGCCACCGCCCTCGCCTCCTATTTTGCCTCGCAAGGCATCGAGATTCTGCTGCATGTCGTAACCGATGGACGCGACACGCCGCCACGTGCCGCTTTGGCTGAGATGGCCGAGACGATTGTTCCGCTCGTGGAGGCCTATCCAAACATTCACGTTGCCACGATCTGCGGTCGCTATTATGCCATGGACCGCGACAAAAACTATGATCGGCACCACAACGCCATGCGCGCCATCACGGAGCCAGTCATCAACCTCAGGGAACAAAACACCGGAGATGCCCTCGACCAAGGGGGGATCGATCATTTCGCGACCCTAAGCGAGGCAATTCAAGCCAGTTACGCCAACAACCTCTCGGATGAATTTATCCCTCCGGCACGCATCGGGGAATATGGCACCGAGCAAATGCCCGCACTAGGTCAGGCGAAAAGGCAAGGGCGGGGGCACGATGCCTTCCTTTGCGTGAATTTTCGCGCTGACCGAGCCCGCCAAATCATGACATTGCTGTTTGACCCCGATCCAAGCGACCTGCCTGATATGTTGCCTCCCCGGTTTCCGACGGTGCGCAGCAACATCGCCGACGGGCACCTGCCGGCATCTCACCCCCTTGCCTATATTGGCACGATGTCGTCCTACTCCGAGCGGCTAGATTCGATTGCGCCCCCGCTCTTCCTTGCCCAACGCCCGACGATGGGGCTGGGCGAATGCCTTGCCAACGCCGGACACAAGCAGTTCCGCGCCGCCGAGACCGAAAAATATGCTCACGTGACTTTCTTCTTCAATGGCGGCAAGGAACAGCCATGGGAGGGCGAAGAGCGATGCTTAGTCCCAACGCCGAAGGTGGCGACCTACGATCTGCTGCCGGAGATGGCCGCTGCGGAAGTGGCATCGAAGGTGATTGCTGCCGTCCAAGAACAGGCCTACCGGCTGGTTGTGGTGAATTTTGCCAACACAGACATGGTGGGGCACACCGGGAAATTCGATGCGGCCGTCCGTGCCGTTGAGGCAGTCGATGATGCCATCGGGCGCATCCTTCGCGCTATTGATGCCGAGGTTGCGGATGGTGCTGGGGAAAAAAGGTCAGTCGGGCTCTTGGTGACGGCCGATCACGGTAACGCCGAAAAGATGGGCACGAGCGATAAGCCGCATACCTCGCACACCGCGAACAAGGTTCCTTTTTGGCTTACCGTGCGGTCATCAGAGGCGAACGATGGCGTGACTCCCCCTCGGCTTGCCGCGTCCGAAGGATCGCTAGCCGATATTGCGCCAACAATACTGAGGTTGCTCGGCATCGAACAACCTCACGAAATGGATGGGAAATCGCTGGTTTGACTATGAAAGCATCCCTCGCGCGCCAAGCAGAAAAGAGCACCACACACCGCCCCGTCGCGCTGCGATGGGCATGGTTGCCCTTCGTCTTGTGGTTTGCTGGCATCAGCATGATGCCAATCTCGTTGCCCTTCCAATCCGTTCGGGGGCAAACCCAAGCGCAGTCACTGCAGCAAAGCCAGCAAAAGAAACAGCAGACCGAAA
>JAHZLG010000066.1 GCA_022599995.1 Alphaproteobacteria bacterium
CCGTCACAAGAAAATTCTGAAACTGGCAAAGGGGTCGCGCGGCCGCGCGAAAAATACCTTCCGGGCAGCAATCCAGCGGGTCGAGAAGAACCTGCAATATGCCTATCGCGACCGCCGCAACCGCAAGCGCGACTTTCGGGCCCTCTGGGTGCAACGAATCAATGCTGCAGCCCGCGAACACGGCATGACCTATAGCCGTTTTATTAATGGGCTGAGCAATGCTGGAGTCCAGCTTGACCGCAAGGTGCTCGCTGATATAGCTGTGCGCGACCCCCAAGTGTTTGCCTCCTTGGTAGACAAAGCCAAAGCAAACGTCTCGCCGATCTAACCCGGCAAGGAACGCTGGCTGGGGCTGTATCGGCTCTTGCGGCTGAGCGCGTCGTGATGCGGTGTTGCTTGCTTAGCGACGGTAGGCTGGTCTTAGGGCAATGGGGAAATGGGGCTATCGCCAATATGGCTTGCGACGGCTCCCTCCCTCCATGAGGAAAAGTCAGACGGCCGGTCGGTTTTGCCGGTTTTTGGTGAGACGCTCGCGGGTCGCGGCATGCCACCACCGTGCGAAATCATTCCACAACCAGCTGTGCGGTGCGATTAACCGTGTAAGGCCTCGCACAACCCGACGTGCAATGCCACCAGCCGTGCAGTGCCTCGCACAGACACTTGCGTAGATAAATAGGTGGCTGTGGGCTAACCTGAGATTGGTGGCAAGGCGTTGCGCGACCGGCCTCGTTTGCGGCCGTTAGCGTCCTTTGTTTCGGTGACACGCACACAGAACGCTTTCCCGTCGTCATATTCTCTCTCAGCCCGTTTGAGGCATGCATGTCCGCAAACTTTGAAAATGACCAGACTGATCTCGGCGACACAACGACCGAAACCACGCTAAAGCATGCCCAATCGATAGCATTTGCTTTGGATGGCGTGCTAGAAAATTCCCTCGTCGCGTGCACCACGGCCGAGCAACTGAAACAATTGCGGGCAACCTACCTTGGCAAAAAGGGCGTGATCGCTGGGCAATTTGCCGCCCTGCGCACCCTTGGCCCCGAACAAAAGAAAACCGAAGGCGACGCGATCAACAAGCGGCGTGATGCCCTCGAAGGCGTGTTCGACCACCAGGGCAGGGCGATCGCCGAAAGAGTGCAACGCGAACAATATGCCGCGGAACGCCTCGATCTGTCGCTTGACCTGGCGGCGCCCGTGGCTGGAGGAATTCATCCCCTGACTCGTGTCGGAGAGGAAGTGCACGCCATCCTCAGTGCGATGGGGTTTGCGCGGCGCGAGGGACCCGACATTGAAACCGATGACCTGAATTTTGTCGCCCTGAACTTCCCCCCCGACCACCCTGCGCGTGCGATGCACGACACCTTTTATCTTGATCTGTTCCCCGCGGTGGGGCAGGGCAGGGTGCCGTCAACCAACACGACTAAGGTGCCGTCAAACAGCACGAGCAGCGACAAAGAGCAAGCCTCTGCCCCGCCAATGCCGACGGCCGACAAGCATCTCCCCTACCTTCTGCGGACACACACCTCACCGGTGCAGGTGCGCACCCTGCGCAACGAGCAACTCCCCATCAGAGTTTTCGCCCCCGGACGCACCTATCGTTGCGATTCTGACCAAACGCACGCCCCGATGTTCCACCAAATCGAGGGCATCGTGATCGACAAGCACACCCATTTCGGGCACTTGAAGGGAGCACTTGCCACCTTTCTCCAGCTCTTCTTCGGCCTCGATCACGCCGTCGAGATGCGTTTTCGACCAAGCTACTTTCCCTTCACGGAACCCTCAGCCGAGGTAGATATCCGCATGCACCGCGACAAAGGCCGCATCGTAGTCGGGGAAGGCGATGAGTGGCTCGAAATCCTAGGGTGCGGCATGGTGCATCCCAATGTGCTGAAGGCAGCCAACATCGACCCCGATACTTATCAAGGCTATGCCTTCGGGATGGGGATTGAACGATTGACCATGCTGAAATACGGCATGCCCGACCTGCGAACCTTTTTCGAAGGCAACCTGGGCTGGTTGCGCCAGAACAATTTCGTGGCGGCTTACCCCTCGCCGTACAATGATTCGGGCGGGTTGACCGACATTCGCCTGCGGGCAAGACAGCTCATGTACCCCCATGCCGACGGCACTAGCGCCGACGACACTAGCGCCGGTGACACTAGAGCCGACGACACTAGCCCCGGTGTCACCAATGCCGGCGACACTAGTGCCGGTGACACTACCCCTGCGCGTGCAGAAGCCGAGGGTAACCCGCGATGAAATTTACACTTGAATGGTTGCTCACCCACATTGTTCCCGCGGAGTTTGCCGATAACGCCTCCGCCCTTACCGCGGGGCAGCACGAGGCTGACCCCAAGGATGCCAGTGGCGAAGAACAAGGGCACAAGCACGGAGACCACCTAAGGCGTGATTGGCGTGCCGTGAATGTGCCATTGCTCGCCGAGACCCTGACCAAGCTCGGGTTAGAGGTCGAATCCATCGACGACAATGCGACGCGCTTTGCCGCCTTCTCGACCGCCAAGGTAATCGAAGCCCTGCCACACCCCCACGCTGACAGGTTGCGGGTTTGTCGAGTCGCGGTCTATGATCACCCGATTCAAAGCAAACCTGACGACCACGGTGACCGTGGTGCCCGCGGTGACCGCGATCACCACGATCACCACGATCACAGTGGCAGTGGCACGGCAGAGCACGATCAAGCAGGAATGACGCATTTCTATCGTGAGGTGCAAGTGGTCTGCGGGGCACCCAATGCGCGCACCGATATGATCGGCGTCTTTGCCCCTGCCGGCACTTTTATCCCCGGCACCGACGTTCACTTGAAGCCCTCCACCATCCGCGGGGTCGAGTCACACGGGATGCTGTGCTCCGAGCGCGAATTGCTCATCTCGGATGACCACGATGGCATCATTGACCTTGCCGATGACACCCCACTCGGCGTGAATTATGCCGCCTACAAGGGCTTGGACGATGTCGTGATCGAACTGGGCATTACCCCCAATCGTGGCGACTGCCTCTCGGTGCGGGGCATTGCGCGCGACCTGGCCGCCGTGGGCTGGGGGCAACTCGTTCCCCTAGCGGATATTGATCCCCAATGCCAGTCGCCCTTGCCTGCCGCCGATGCGGGGGGTGACCCGGCGATGGCGCAATCGACTTCCGCAACCGAGGGCAGTGTGGCGTCGGAATTGCGCGTGCCCCCCTCCCTTGACCACGCCGAGCCGTCGCCGGTGGGATGGGCAATAACCCCGCATACCCCATGCATGGCTGTGTACGGATGCTATCTGCGCGGGGTGGTCAACCAGCCCTCTCCGCCATGGTTGGCAAGACGGCTGCGCGCCATCGGGCAACCCGTGATCTCGGCACTCGTCGATGTGACCAATTACATTACCTACGATCTTGGGCGTCCGCTTCACGTCTTTGACGCCGACACCCTGCACGGCAAGGTGCTCACCATTCACCGCGCTAACCAGCTCGACACTAGTGTCGGCAGCATTAGTGTCGTTGCTAACGAGACTGACACGAATGCCGGTGACACTAGTGTCGTTGTTAACGAGCCCGGCACTAATGCCGGCGACACTAGCGCCGGCGACACTAGTGCCGCTGACACTAGTGCCGGTGATGCAATGCATTTCGCCGCCCTCGATAACCGCGACTACGCCATCAGTGGCGAAGACATGGTGATTAGCGATGACCGCCGCGCCCAAGGCATCACCCAGTCACTCGCCGGGGTGATGGGAGGACGCGAGTCTGGCTGTACGCTGGCAACCACGAATGTCTTTATCGAAGCAGCCCTCTTCGAGGCTGTCGCCGTGGCCCGAGCAGGACGCAAGCACAATATCCACTCCTCAGCGCGACACCGGTTCGAGCGCGGCGTCGACACCGATAGCCTCGAGTGGGGAATGCGTCGCGCAGTCCAAATGGTTCAAGACCTGTGCGGTGGCTCCCCCTCGCGCATCGAGCGCGTCTTCAATCCCGACTACTGCCAAGCGACCGCCGAGCACACGCCCCCCGTGATGTCGACAAATCCGAATTTGCGCCACATCGCCCTGGACGCAAGGAAATTCCGCTCGCTCGGCGGTGTTGACCTCCCCTCCACCTTGTCCGAGTTACCGCGCGAAGTCACGATCTTGCGGGCACTGGGCTTTGCGGTCGAATCCTCGGGACAAGAAAGTCTCAGCAATGGCGATGCAAGGGGTGCCGACGCCACGGCACCACGCCGATTTGTGGTCTCCCCCCCAAGCTGGCGGCACGACATTACGAGTGAAGCCTGCCTTATCGAAGAAGTGTTGCGCGTCTATGGCTATGACAACATCGTGCCGGTTGCCGATCCAACTATAGGCGCAACGGCGGATGACCTTGCGGCTATTCGCCGCGTCCTCCAAGCGAGAGAAGACGCCCCGATTTGCCCCCGTGCCGGCGATGGCGGCAGCGCGACACCTGCCGCGGGCACGTCAGCCCCGCAAATGCCAACGGGCGATGCAGGGGCAACCAAGAAGGGGAAGAACAAAAGCAGCGGCAAGGGCAAAAAGGGCAAGGGCGACCCCACGACAACCGGCACGGGCGATGACGGCATTGCCACGATTGACACCCGTCGCCACGCCGTCTTGCGGGCAAAACAAGAGCTCGCCCAGCGCGGCCTCTTCGAGTCGGTAACGAATACCTTCACCGATCCAACCCTGATCGACGCCATCGGGCTCGCCCCGGCCAACGCGCAGGTTCGGTTGCAAAACCCGATCAGTGAAGCACTCGGGGTGATGCGGCCTAGCCTGCTGGTGAATTTGGTCGGTCAAGCCGCGATGAATATGCGGGCGGGGTACGACTCGGTTTCGCTGTTCGAAGTGGGGCCGGTGTTCGACGCCCGCACCCCGCAGCACCCTGCCACCCATATAGCCATGGTTCGAGGCGGGCTCGCCCATCGCAAGCACTGGAATCAGGATGAGCAACGCTTCGACCCAACCCATATCCACGAGGATATTCGGGCGGTACTGACCGCGCTTGGTGCGCCGCTGGCAAATGTTCGGGTCGACCAATCCACCATCCCCCTTGGCTTTCACCCCACCCGATCGGCAACCTTGCGCATCGGACAGTTTGCAGTAGGCGGGTTTGGATCATTGCATCCGCAGTGGGCTGCCCTGCTCGACGTCAAGGTGCGGCGTGCCACCTTCGCCATGGAGGCAGGCTATATCATCCTTGACCAACTGCCGAACCTGCGCCCCCCCGCCCAGCAAGGCATCGACTTAGCCCATGTCGAACCCGTCGATCTGTTGCATCGCCACTTCAGTTTTCACGTCCCGATTGATCGCCCCGTCGATGACCTCCGCCGCGAGTTACTGAGGGCGGACAAGGCAACCATTCGCACGGTCGCCGTGCTCGATGCCATGGTGCTTGCCGACCCGGTTGCTGGCAGCGACAATGAGCAGGCTGCCGATCAGGCCGCCGCACCCATAAGGTCGGTTACCTTTAGCGTTGGCTACCAATTAACCGGCGATGCCGACGCATCATTGGTCTACAAGAACCTGGAAACCGCCGTGGTCACGGCCGCCGAAAAATGGGGGGCAGTCTTCCCCCACACCCACCTGCTCCAGACGACGCGGGAATCGGTTACCCCCGGGCAACCGGACATGCCGACTTCATGACCTCCCCAATCCCGCACACCAGCACCCCTGCCCCTACCACCCTCCCTTGGCGGGAGAGGCCCGAGCTCCTTTTGCTGATTGCCACCTTCGCGATGGCACTGGCCATGGCACTGTGGACAACCCTGTTGAACAATTTCGTGGTGGAATCCTTTGCCTTCACCGGCAAAGAAATCGGTGTGTTGCACTCGATCCGTGAAATCCCCGGCTTCCTTGCCTTCACGGCGGTTTTCGTGCTTATCTTGCTCCGCGAGCAACACTTCTTTCTCATCTCCCTGTTGCTGGCGGGTATTGGATTGGCACTGACCGGGTTGTTGCCCGGAATTTTCGGCGTCTATACCGCCACCGTGCTGATGAGCATCGGGTTTCACTACTTCGAGACCCTGAAGCTATCGTTGACCTTGCAGTGGGTCGACAAAGCACGCAGTCCGATCGTCTTCGGGCAACAAGTGTCGGCTGCGTCGCTCGCCTCGGCACTTGTCTTTTTGGTCGTGCTGGTGTTCTTCGATAACGGCTTTACCGAATTAGCCGACCTGATCCCCTCCCAGAACCAAGGCACCCCTGCCAGCGAGGTCACACCCGCTCAACCGTATATCGAAACATACCTGATCGTCGGAGGCCTGATCGCTGCCCTGTGTCTTGCCTGCTTCTTTCTGTTTCCCCAATTCCCGGTGACCCGGATCAGCAACCAGATC
>JAHZLG010000007.1 GCA_022599995.1 Alphaproteobacteria bacterium
CGCCCTCGCCATGGATGTAACCAATAAGCTGCCACTTCCACCGCGTTCATTTGCTTTCATTTGCTTTCATGGCATCCACACAAAAAAGAACCGTTCCCGTTCGCCCCGGTGCTGGCAAGTTCCCAACAATCGCGCTGATCGAGACCATAACATCGGATGCTGCTGCTGGCAAAATACCGCGGCCCAAAAAAGAGCCCTCAGGCTATATGGCCCCTTACAATGCCAGTTGCCAAATGCCATAACAGATCAGTAGATCACGCCCGCGCGTAGCCCGTCACGATGCCCCTTGCGTAGCCCCTGCCCTACGCGAACCATCTGCTGGACAACAATAACACTGCCTACCCTCGAAGCCACCCCCGAGCCACCCCCGAGCCACCCTCGAAGCCACCCCCGAGCCACCAGCGAAAACACCCCCGAGCCACCAGCGAAAACACCCATGACCTCGATCACCCGCGCAGCCCGCCGCAGCCACCAACACGGCGGAATCGCCGAGGCGACCAAGCGCATCGCGACGCGCACGATAACCGCCGCAAGTGCCGCCCTCGTCCTGATGTGCCTGTTGCACGCCCCCGCCATGGCGCAAACGCAACAAGCACCGAAGCTATCCGCCCTCGTCCTGCCCGCGACCATCGATACCGCCAACAAATTTGTTTGGGTGGACTTCTGGGCGACGTGGTGTCCTCCGTGCATTACCACCCTGCCGGCACTGAACACGGTGCAACAACAGTACCCCGATGACCTTCTCGTGATTGCCGTGAGTGTCGATGTCGACCCCATTTTGGCAAGAAACACCCTGAATGACCTCGCCGCCGATCTGACCTTCGTCCACGACCTAGGTTTAGCCCTCGCAATGCAAATGGGCGTGCAGGGATTCCCCACCGGCTTCTTGTTCGATCCCAACGGCACGCTGGTCGAAGTGCACAATGCGCCTCCCTTCGCTGACCCCGCCCCGTTCTACGCCAGCATCATCGAGAATCACCTGCAAAAGCAACGGCAATAATATCGCCAAGACACTGCCAAGTGGCATTGCCAACCGATTGCTCGGCTACAGACCGCAGGTCTCCATCCAATCCGTGATGTATGCCATGGTCGTAGGTGCCTGGAGAACCGGGAAAAAATGCCCGCCATCACGCAGCACATGAATGGTGCTGTGCGGAAAGGCACCAGCCAAAGCATCCAGCTTTGCGGTCGAGACGAGCTGATCGTCCGACGCACCAACCACCAACACCGGACACGCGACCCGCGCAAACGCCATCGACAGATCAGGACGACGCATCAAGGCCCATGCCTGCCTGCGATAGGCGTGCCAGCCTAATTCGTCGGCCATCTCCCGAACAAGGGGGGCAACATCACGCAGGCTGGGTGCCGATGCTGGGCCTCCTGCTGAGTCTTCCAGCCCTTCGTCCGGGTCTTCTAGTCCTTCGTCCGGGTCTTCTAGTCCTTCGTCCGAGGGGGCGTCTGGTAAGTACGTAGGGGCAACGAGGTCTGCCATCGAATCGACAAAATCAGCCCCCTCGGCAATGTGCTGGAGAAAGGCAAGACGTCCCCGATAGGCATCGGGTGATTCTGCCTGCGGCGACGTGCCCAAGAGCACCAACCCCGCCAACCGTGGCAGCGGCGCGCGTCCCGAGGCGCCGTCCCGCGATGATGCTTCATCCTCCCCAATTACCGTGCAAGGAGGCAAAGCAAGCGATAACCAATCTGCATATCGGGGATCAGCGACTAGGGGAGAACGTGCCAAAGCCAGCGTTGCCGCCGTGAGATGCGCAACAATGCCGCCCATGGAAAAGCCGACCAACAATGACCCCGAGGGTTCGAGATCATTACCCCCATCAACAGGATCGGTGTGGAGCAGACCGCCCTCGTGGGGAGTCAACGACGGCTGCCAACTGGTCGATTTGTTCGCGGCATCATCGGCTTGCTCCGCTTGAATGGCCTGCATTTCCATGATGACGCGCCGCACCATGGCCGCCATGCTGTCCTCGGCATCGAGGGGGACGAATGCAGGGGCACGCGAGGCAAAATGAACAAAATAAGCATCAAAGACGGCATCGGTGCACCCTAACCCCGGCAGGAAAATTATCGACGGAGGGGCGCAACCAGCGGACGAAAGGGCCATAGAGTCAAAGATTGTGGGGAATAGAGAATTCTGCCCTGTGCCTTCACCCGAGATGAACGGCTTGCTGGTCACTGCGAGCAAGCGGCAGCCGGGAAGGGGTAGGGGAGGGTAGGGGAGGGGAGGGGAGGGGCGATAACGATGCTTGCAGCCTTACGACAGCCTTACGACAGCACCATAGCAGCCCCAGCAGCAAGCGAGGCAAGCTTGGCATAGGCGATCGACGGGTCTACCGCCCCAAACCCCGCGAATGTGCCGAACCCGCAGTCTGTGCCGGCGATGACCCGCTCTTTGCCGACAATGTCCACGAAGCGTTGCAACCGTTCGGCAACAAGCTTGGGGTGCTCGACGAAATTGGTTGTTGTGTCGATCACCCCGGGCACCAAAACCTTATCGTCGGGAATCTCTGCGTGACGCGCACGGAAGACTGAGTGGTCGTGGCCATGACGCGGATTAGACGTCTCAAACAGAAGGTACCGGGCCTTGGAAGACATCAACACCGGAAACACCTTGTCCATCTCGATGTCGCAGACATGAGGGCCTTCATAATTGCCCCAGCAAATGTGCAGTCTAATCGCCTCGGAGGGGATATTGACCAGTGCCGCATTCAACACATCAATGTGCATTTGGGCTATTGCCAAAAATGAGTCGTCGGTCTCTTCGGCGAATTGCATGTGACGCGATAGGCCAAGGTCGGGGCAATCCAATTGCAAGGTGAACCCTGCGGCAACAATGGCTTCATACTCGTGTCGCAACGCCTCTCCCAGTGCTTCAAGATAGAGTTGCCGCGACGCGTAGTATTGATTGGGCAAGAACAGGGAAATCACGCCCGGGGAGGCCGCATTCATGAAGCCCCGCAAAGCTGTGCCTTGCCGCGCATTGTGCGCATCGATTGCCGCCCGCAACCGCCGCAGATCAGCATTGAGCTCGGCAAAATCCTGCGGCGCGACGGCAGAGACACAAGCAGGACGCGCATAGGTCGGCGTCCCCCCCGATTGCGCCAAACGCTGGAGAAAAGAAGGAAATTGCTGCAGGTCAGCGGGCGGCTGGCGCGGCGTGTCACCCGCGAATCCGGTGTATCGGTCTTTGACGTAGGTCGCATACGATATTTTGGAGGTCTCGCCATCCGATACCCACGTGATGCCCGCTGCAGCCTGCTGATCAACAACCTCCTGCACGTGCGTTTCCATGGTCGCATCAAAAAGAGCACTGTCGTATGGCTCTTTGCGCTCTTTCGCAAACAGGAGATCGGTCACCGCCTGCGAACGCGGCAAGGAACCAACATGAGTCGTTGTCATCATGGAAATACCCAAAGAGAAAGTGAGAGGAGAACAAAGGTGAGGGAAGAAAAGGCCGTCATTCGTGTGATTTGTCGGGGGAAAATAACGCAAAAACTCATCTTTGTGTGATTGCAGGCGGTCGAAATTCGAACCCTGATTAAAATATAATTCTATCTTTCACCGAGTTCTCTTTTTGTTGCGCCCCCACCATCAGCACCTTGAATCATCAATACCTTCACCAAATATGCGGCAAGTATAGAGGGCAGAGCCTCGGTATAAAAGTGCTTTTGTGGAGGCAAAGACTCGGCAGATCGGGCGGAATCCCCTTCGCAGCATGATAACAAGTTTGTACGATCGATTGACAAGAATCGTGTTGTCTCATAGGGTTGCCGCATTGATGAAGCGGGTCGCCCGTCTGGCATAAAGTGCATTTTACCCAGAGGGGATGAGATGATGCTGGGCAGGAAATTTGCTTCGATTTGTTCTTTATGCCCGCCCTCTGCCTTGTGATCTCGCCCTTGGGTGACTACACCTCCTCTATCGATGTCTGCCGAATTATGAAATACCAGAACCCTTCTTTTGTTATGTCGTCCCCCCTCCGCACTGGTTCCCGGAATCCCCTAATGGGGAAGGACATTGCCCTGGGCAGTGATGAGGTGGAAATCTTGGGGTTGGTGAATCCCTCCATTGAAGGTCAGAAAAGTGCCTTGTTTCGTGCAATTGCCGAATGCGCCGTCACGGGTGGGGCGTTGCAACCGACAGGGTCGCAGGAGAAGAACGATGCCGCTTCCTCAGCCCGATCACCCAAGCACCATAATCCGACGCACACAATGACCGCATCAGCTTTTGGCCGGCCGAGCACCCAACCCAAAGTCATCGGGGAATCTGCCGTAACCGTGGACAACATTGTGGAAGCCATGGAACAACGCGAAATGCTCGGCCATACCGCAAGCGACTACGGCATCGCCTTTCCCCGCGCAACCGTCGAGGGTTTGACGAAAATCGTCGTCTGCATTACCAAACTTGCCGAGCCCCTTGCTTATGAAGACGGGGCAATGGTGGATTTGGTGGTGACCCTGCTTACCCCATCCGACGGACTACCCCAGTACAACCAATTGCTTACCAGCATCGTGCAACAGCTGCGCGACGAGCAGGTGCAGGAGAAATTGCGGCTGGCTGCGTCCCCGCGTCATCTTTGTTCGATCATGCGCGAAGAATACTCCGTGGCTGCATGACTACCCCCCACACTGGCACCCGGCATGATTGATTACGCCACCTATATGCGCGAAGCCCTCTATGATGTGGTGGCGCGTGTCTTAACATTAGTGACGTGCGATAGCGACCTGCCGGGCGAGCATCACTTTGTGCTCTCATTCCAAACCCAGTATGCCGGGGTTGTGTTGCCCGATGAACTTATGCGGGCATACCCGCAAGCCATCGTGATTGTCTTGCAGTACCAATTCCATTCGCTGTCGGTCGATGATGCCGGAATGGTACGGGTCACTGTTCAGATGAAAGGGGTGGATTGCCCCATTGCCTTTCCATTGAAGGCACTGTTGTTTTTTGCCGACCCCTCGGTGAATCTACGTCTTTCCTTTGAAACAGACGAGGCCGAGGACGGTGGCAATGCCATTGACCACGAAGACCACGAAGACCACGAAGACGAAGACGAAGACGAAGATTCTGCGGGTTCGCGTCGGGGACCTCCCCGCTTGGCACAATCGCCCGTTACCCCAGTTGCGTCCCTTGCGCCCGCCCATGCGGAGCGACCGACCGACGAGGGTGAGAAGCAAGACCTCGATGTATTGGCTTTGTTCCCAACCGGCCAGCACCAAGATGAGGAGGAGGGCAGAGCCGAGGAAGGGGACGTTTCCACGACGGGGCCCGATGGCGTGTTTGGCAATCCCCGCGCGACCAAGGGCAAGAACCATGCGGGACGCCATCCGCGGCAAGAGACTCCGGAGGCACCGAGCGACGATCTGCACGATACCGCGGAATCCGACAATGACAGCGAATTCGAAGCGACCAAAGTGATCGACCTGGACATGTTCCGCCCGCGTCGCTAGCACCGGGCACGGGCACGGGAGCCGATGGAGGCAGAGCGGCGGGGAGCCGATGGAGGCGGAGCGGCGGGGAGCCGATGGAGGCAGAACGGCAGGGAACCGATACAGCTGGCACAGCAGGGGAACCGATGGAGGCAGAACGGCAGGGAACCGATACAGCTGGCACAGCAGGGGAACCGATGGAGACACAAGTACGCCCTAAATACGCCCCGTTGCTTGATGCATGACTGGGGCACAAATAGGCCCTAAATACGCCCTGTTGCTTGATGCATGACGTGGGAGGACGTACACTGTGAACCGCCGGAATTCCGCGAAGAACATCGTGCCACCACGGCCCAAGTGCCAATACCTGTTCGATTGGCTCGATTGTTGCTTTCGAGAAGCAGGCGAAAAACAACCAAGGAGAGCCCCCCATGACCGCCCACCCCAGCGACTTTGCCTATCAGAGCGTAATCCCTTCCCTACCGAACACGCGCCCCATGCGCACGCTGACCAGCGAGGGAGTCTCTTCAGACGATCACGGGTGTCTGCACATTGATCCCGCGGCACTGACCCTCTTGAGTCGAACCGCCTTTCACGACATCAATCACTTTCTTCGCACGGATCACCTGCAGCAGTTACGCAGCATCCTCGATGATCCCGAAGCATCGGACAATGACCGCTTCGTGGCTTTCGACTTGTTGAAAAATGCCAACATCGCGGCAGGGGGCGTTTTGCCCATGTGTCAGGACACCGGAACCGCCATCATTGCGGCAAAACGCGGCCATCGTGTGATGACCGATGGCGATGACGAAAAGCACCTCGCCCAAGGGGTGTTCGAGGCGTACCGTGATAACAACCTCCGCTACAGCCAGCTTGCCCCGCTGAGCCTGTTCGAAGAGAAAAATACCCGCACGAATTTGCCCGCCCAAATCGACATCACCATGGGCCGAGGCGCCTATGTGGAAGCCACCTTTATCGCCAAAGGTGGCGGATCGGCCAACAAGACATTCCTGTTCCAAGCAACCCCGTCGATGCTGAATGAGGCACGTCTCACAGCCTTCTTGAACGAAAAAATCAAGACACTCGGCACGGCAGCGTGTCCCCCTTACCATTTGGCCGTCGTGATTGGTGGGCTTTCCGCCGAAATGACCTTGAAAGTCGCGAAGATGGCATCGACGCGTGCCCTCGATGGATTGCCTGCCGAAGGAAGCACCGCGGCAACCGCATTTCGCGATCGCGCCTTCGAACAGACGGTGCACAAAATGACCCAAAACATGGGCATTGGGGCACAATTTGGCGGGAAATACTTCTGCCACGATGTGCGGGTCATCCGCTTGCCCCGCCACGGGGCGAGCTTGCCCATCGCCATTGCGGTGTCGTGCTCGGCAGACCGACAAGCGGTTGGCATTATCGACGCAAGCGGTGTGCACCTTGAGAAGCTTGAGCGCGACCCCGCCCAATTTCTCCCCGATGGCACCATCGAGGCGGCGATCAACGATGATGCCGATGTCGTCGCGATCGACCTCAACCAGCCCATGGCAGCCATGCTGAAAGAGCTGGACGCGCACCCCATCAAAACACGGCTTTCGCTCACAGGGACGATTATCGTGGCACGCGACCTCGCCCACGCTCGAATCGAGAAGGCCCTCGACGCAGGCGAACCCATGCCCGACTACTTCAAAAACCATCCGATATACTACGCAGGCCCGGCGAAAACGCCCGAAAACTACGCCTCGGGGTCATTCGGCCCCACCACCGCCGGCCGCATGGATGGCTTCATCGACAAATTCCAAGCCCAAGGCGGATCGATGATCTCGCTCGCCAAGGGCAACCGCTCGCGGCAAGTACGGGCAGCATGCGCCAAACATGGCGGTTTCTACTTAGGGTCAATCGGCGGCCCCGCCGCACGCCTGGCCCAAGACTGCATCAAAAAGATCGAAGTGCTGGAATTTCCCGAATTCGGCATGGAGGCAGTCCATCGAATCGAAGTGGAGAATTTCCCTGCTTTCATCGTTATCGACAACAAAGGCAACGATTTCTTCAGTGAACTCAACATCGACGCCCACGACTAAACGGCACAAGCAGGTCATGTTGCCAGCCCCGGTGCCAACTGTCCCTCGTGCCTTGATCCTTTTCTGAGAAGTGGGGCGCGATCTCTTTCCTTCTTGCCTTCGCGCGCAACCGGAACAGAGAAGATTCAGGAAAGAAAATGCACGGTGATGAGAAAAACATGCGCAGACCTCTAACCCTACGGGCGAACGCACACGGTGCGGCGGTGCCCCTGCAGCTTGTGTTTGCCTTGATCGCAGGTGTCCTTGGCGCGCTGTCCTGCTTCTCGCCGGTGCAAGCACAAGAATCCCCAGACTATCGGCGCGACTCGGTCGACATATACGACGAACGCGGCGGGGAAAAACAGTGGTCATTTGAATACGAATTTGCCGATCTCACGACCGTGCTCGACGTGGCAACGGGCGAAATAGGCCGGACGGGTTTCCGTCCAATAACAGGATTTAACCTGCAACGTCGCGTCGAAAAGCGACTGTCACTAGGTATAGATTACGCCTCCACGACGTATAACCTTTCCTTCTTGGACGCAATCCTGTTTGATGCGGTGAAGTCGGCCGCAACTGGGTCAAACGGCGATACGACGGCGAGCGCAGAGCAGGTGATCTCAGCATTCGAGCTGGCATCA
>JAHZLG010000067.1 GCA_022599995.1 Alphaproteobacteria bacterium
CGACAAAGCAGGATTTCGCCCCCATTTCGTAGGGGCCCAGGATATAGCCTTTGCGTTCCTCGCGTACGTAGAAGCTGCCCTCGCCCTCGCGCAGCACCGCCAATTCGGGCAAGCCTTTTTCGGCGCGTTCGATAAGCTCGGGCACTTCATCGGTGACAATGTACTGATGCTCGACCGGGATGACCGGCACGTTCAACCCGACCATGCGGGCGACTTCCTTGGCGTAGAACCCGGCGGCAGTGATGACCACTTCAGCGGTGATTGTGCCATTCGTGGTCTCGACCTGCCACTCTCCGGAGGGCAATTGCTTGATCCCGATCACGGGGGTGTGCTGGTAGATTTCGGCACCGGCCGTGCGGGCACCCTTGGCCAGCGCCATGGTGAGATCGGCGGGGGCGATGTGTCCGTCTTGGGGATGATAGATCGCGCCGACCAAATCACCGGTGTAGGCCAGCGGCCACAATTCCTGCACCTCGTCGGGGGTGAGCAAGCTAAACGGGACATCGATGGTGTTCGCCGTGCCACAGTAGGCTTGAAACTCGTCCCAACGCTCCTTGCTCGGCGCAAGGCGGAGATTCCCCGTCACGTGAAAGCTGACATCTTGCCCGGTTTCTGCCTCGAGTGCCTTGTACAAATCCACCGAGTACTTATGCAATTGCCCCACCGAGTAGCTCATATTGAACAGGGGCAACAGTCCCGCCGCATGCCAGGTTGACCCTGCGGTGAGTTCGGTGCTTTCGCACAGCACAACATCTCGCCAGCCTTGTTTGGCAAGGTGATAAAGAATGGAGACACCGACGACGCCTCCTCCAATGACAACGGCACGGGCATGGGTTTTCATGGCGGGCTTTCCTGTTCGTGGTTTCTTGAGTTAGGGGGTTATGCGGTTAGGAGGGCTGCAGCGAAGCAGCTCCGACGGAGACACGACGCAATCTTATCCCGGAGATGACACTGACAAGGAACGTCTATCATTGCGGTCGGCGATGCCGTTCTCCGAGTCTTCGTTGTCGTTGTCGCCGTCCGAGTCATTGTTGACGTTGTTATCACCGTATCACGCGGGGTCGCCCTGTCAGGCGGCGGCTTGCGTGGCAGTGGCTTTTTGGGCGGCGTCCAGGGTGTTGGCCATCAAGAAGGCAATTGTCATGGGGCCGACTCCGCCGGGTACGGGGGTGATGGCTCGAGCATTGGCAATCGCCGAGTCAAAATGAACATCGCCAACCAATCGTCCTTCACTGGTGCGATTGATGCCGACATCGATCACGATCGCGTCTTTTTTCACCCAGTCGCCGGGGAGCATCTCGGGGCGTCCGACTGCCGCGACAAGAACGTCTGCCGACCGACACATATCTGCCAAGTCCTTGGTGCGCGAGTGCGCCATCGTCACCGTGCAATTGGCGGCGAGCAACAGGGCCCCCATTGGCTTGCCGACAATGTTTGACCGACCAACCACGACCGCATGCGCCCCATCGAGCTTCGGTTCGACCGTGCGCAACAGGTGCATACACCCAGCCGGTGTGCAAGGAGCATATCCCCCACCCGTCCCGGTGGCAAGTCGTGCTACATTGTCAAAGTGGAAGCCGTCGACATCCTTGTGTGCTGCGATGGTTTGAATGACGAGGTGCTCGTCAATGTGGGCAGGCAGAGGTAATTGTACCAAAATACCATGGACGGCGGGGTCGGCATTCTTCTCGCGAATCGCAGCCAGCAGGTCGGCTTGACTTGTGGTGACGGGGAGGCGGGTGATGCCGCCTTTAAACCCGATGCTCTCGGCGCGTTTTTGTTTGTTTGCGACGTAAACCCGTGAGGCGGGGTCTTCACCGACGATGATCACGTCGAGTCGGGGGACGATGCCCGACTCGGCGATGAAGGCAGTGGTCGCCTGTTTCACATCATCGCAGAGGGTTTGGGCTATCGACTTGCCATCAATAATTTTCGGGTTCATAGCGGTCATATACTGGTCTTGACGAATAGTAGGAGGGGAGGCGTGCCCCCGCTGGAGGGGAGGTTGCGTGCCCCCGCTGGAGGGGAGGTTGCGTGCCTCTGCTGGGGTGGGGGGTTGCGTGCCCCCGCCGGGGTGGTGGGGTGGGCAAAGGAAGACTAGGAAGCCAACTCACGCGTGTTCTTCATCATGGCTACTTTGCGTGCTTATCATTTCTTCAACCATAGCGACAAGTCTTCCAAGAATTTCGTCCGTATTGATTCGCGCCGCTGCCTCACCGCGCAGATAGAGCTGGTGGTGTCCCTTGCCCCCTCCGGTAAGTCCAATGTCCGACATCTTTGCCTCGCCCGGCCCGTTCACCACACAGCCAATGATCGATACCGTGAGCGGCTGGGTGATATGGGCAAGGGCTTGTTCAATGGTCGCCACAGTCGCAATCACATCGAATTGCTGGCGGGCGCAACTGGGACACGCAATCACCTTCACGCCGCGATTGCGCAATCCTAAGCTGCGCAACAGGTCGAATCCCACTCGAATCTCATTCACGGGGTCGGCGGCAAGGGAGACCCGAATGGTGTCGCCAATGCCCTCGCCCAACAAGATGCCCAGACCGACCGCCGAGGCAGTCGACCCATAGTTCAATGACCCCGCCTCGGTAATGCCTAGGTGCAACGGGTAGGAGCACGCCACGCCCAATCGACGGTAGGCATCGACCGCAAGGGGTACCGAAGACGCTTTGGCACTGATCTTGATCGCCGAAAACCCGACCGACTCGAGCAAGGCAGCACCGTCCAGTGCCGATTGGACGAGCGCTTCGGCATTCGGTTTTCCATGCATCTCCAGCAACCGGCGTTCCAGTGACCCGGCATTGACTCCGACTCGAATGGGGCATCCGTGGTCTTTGGCGGCACGCGCGACTTCCCGCACGCGCGTGGCATTGCCAATGTTGCCCGGATTGATTCGAAGCCCAGCAGCCCCGGCTTCCACTGCCTTGATCGCAAGCTTGTACTGGAAGTGAATATCGGCAACCAGCGGCACCGTGCTCTCACGCACGAGGTGCTTGAACCCTTCGATGGATTCGTCATCGGGGCATGACACGCGGACAATGTCGGCTCCCGCCACACTCAACGCCCGGATTTGGTCGAGAGTACCGGGCACATCGCGGGTGTCGGTATTGGTCATCGACTGCACGCTGATCTGATGGGCATGACCTATATCAACCTTACCGATGGCAACATGCGAAGTGCGCCGCCGCGCAAAGGGGGTGACCAAATCGATTGGCAACGACGGGGTAACAGTCGCGGTCAAGGCATCATCAGCGGGTGGGGAGACAATCATTGGCTTAGCCGGTCCCTTCGCGGGGTGTTGCGTGGTTCACACTGATCACCTCGATCATTCTGATCACCTTGATCAATCCGTTCAATCCACTCAGCCGTCTCAACCAGCGAACAGAGCGCGCAACCCTGTCGGGGTCAGCAGCACCTGCCGACGAACAATTCCCTCGGGCCCAATCGGCGGAATCACCTCGCCGTACACCTGGAACCTGAGACCGCCCGCATTTCCCGTTGAGAAGAACAACGCCGACCCGCGCGGCACGCGATACCGATCGCCGGGCTGGATCACCCGTGAGAAGATCACGCTGCCAGCACTGTCGCGAAACTCGATCCAGCTTGGGGTAAGGGCAATAATCTCGATATCGAATTCTTCGCCTGCGCCGAACGTCTGCCCGGGGAGGTCGGGGATTGCCGGCACATTTTCAGGGGAAGGAAAATTCAATGCTAAGAAGCGCGGGTCAATCCGCCGGGTGGGGAAGTCGCCGGCGGTCTCTCCCGCATTAGCATCGTTGGTCGCCTGATCGCCGGTGGCATCGGAGGTGCTGTCTGCGGTTGCCCCTTCTTGCCCACGGTTCAACGAGGCATCGGTGACGGGGTCAATATCAGCCGATGACGTGAAGTCGCCTTGCGGCGGATCACCAATATCCGTCGGGCTCGTGGCCGAGGGTCGGGTGTCAGCAACATCGTTGCCCGTCGAGGCGGGGCTCTCGATGGCAGGTTGCTCTGGAAGCAATACGGCACTGCTGTCTTGTAGGTAATTCGTGATGACCGCATAGGCGACAACGCACCCAAGCACCGCCAACGACAGGGCGGCAAACACGCCTGCTGTGTTGCTGTAGGGATTCGCGGTCTCCGCCAAATGCACCACGGTGTTCGTGTTGAACTGATTGAGCTTGAGTAACCCTTCCTCCTCCAGCGATTGCACCATGCTATCTCCATCCACCCCAAGATATTTTGCA
>JAHZLG010000068.1 GCA_022599995.1 Alphaproteobacteria bacterium
CTGCCACCTTCTCGAGATAGCGATGCGACCAAAGCGTGCTCACGGAGAGGCTAATCGCCTGCGCCACGGCAAAAAGGGGGACGAGCGACCAAAAAGAAAACCGCGTGAAGATGATGCCCATCTCTTTGGCTTGTTGCCCGAGCGATGCGGTCGACAGGTGCTTGTCGCGGTCGTTCTCCTTGCCGAGCACCCACATCAGCCCCATCACGACAACGGTTACCCCGGCGAAGATCAAGAAGACCTGCCGCCACGATTCCAGCGATTCGACCAACAAGGAGGTCGGCGTGCCCGCGAAGGCAGCCCCTGCCGACCCGACGAGAAGATAGATCCCATTCGCACTCGGCACGAGGTTGATCGGAACCCACATCCGCAAAATCTTGAACCCGCACATGAGGGCGCCTGCAACGCCTGCGCCGATCAGGGCGCGGCCGATCACCAGCCCGGTGAGATTATCTGCCGCATAAAATACCAAGGCGCCAAGCACGGCAAGCGAAAACAGCCCCACATTCACGATCCTGGGGCCGTAGCGATCCATCAGCGCGCCGATCGGCAATTGCAGCAAGGCAAAAGACAAGTAATAGGAAGCGGTCAGCAACCCTAGGTCGTCGACTCCTATTTGCAGCTCGTTTTGAAAGTACGGGGTGAGCACGGCATTGATCGTGCGCGAAAAATAAGACAGGAAATAGCCGAGCGAGAATACCAAACCGGCGATAATTCCGGGGGTGTACTGTCGAAGCCGGGGTGCGTCACCTGCGTGCGGACTCATCGGGAACCTATGCGTAGGAGCAATATCAAAGGAAGATTCCTCCCCCATGCTTGGGGCAGGGCACCACACTGTGCTTTATGGTCATTGTTGATTTTTCCTCGAAGTCACTAAGTCTCTATGTCCCAATTATTCCGCTTATTCCGCTTATTCCGATTCACGTCTTAGTCTAGGTCTCAGTCTGCCCATAAGCCTTGTGTCGGGCTGGTATCCAACGTGCCGCCACGTTTTGCGCGGCCGCGAGAGGCAGGCGTTGGCTTCTCTGGAATAATCACCACACCCGCACTATAATCGGCACGGGCGGGAGATCAGTCAAGGTGTGTTGCGACAGTCCTCTGGATGAGTCCGCCCTGCTTGCTTTATGCGCCGCCCGCCTTTTTATTCTGTCCTGCTTTATGCGCTGCCCTGCTTTATGCGCTGCCCTTCTTTTTACCCCCCCTTCTTTTTGCTCCGCCCTTCTTTCATTGATCCTTCCGTCCTTCCCCCCTTCTTGGGCAAGGGTCTGTTGGTCATGAAAATATCCTCATTCGCGGCCTCGACCACCCCCCCACAGGAAATGTGATGACTTCTGGCGATCACCCAGGCATTTATACCGCACTCGTGACTCCTTTCCGCGCGTGCGGGGCCCTCGACGAAGATGCCCTGCGAAAACACTTGCAGCGTCAGATTGCTGCGTCAGTCCGTGGTGTGGTTCCGTGCGGCACGACGGGTGAGTCTCCCACTTTGGCTTTTGCCGACGTTGATCGTGTGCTGCAGATATGCCGCGAAGAGACAACCGGCACCCCGGTGAAGGTGGTGGCGGGGATCGGGTCGAACAGCACGGCACGCACGCTTGAGTTGCTGAACATCGCCGAGCGGGCGCGTCCCGATGCGGTGATGGTCGTTGTTCCTTACTATAGCAAGCCGTCTCAGGCGGGGGTGATTGCTCACTTTGATGCCATTGCCTCGGCGACCACCTTACCGATTATGGCGTACAATGTCCCCTCGCGCACGGTGACCAGTCTGGAGGTCGACTCGTTGCAAGCCATGGTCGCGCAACACCCGCATATCTATGCCATCAAGGATGCGCAGTCGACCAATCTCGAGCGCGTCACTCACATTCGGCAAGGCTGTGGCAAGGGCTTCATTCAGCTTTCCGGTGACGATGCTTCTTTTGCGGGGTATCTGGGCATGGGCGGCCATGGGTTGGTCTCGGTCAGCAGTAATTTGTTGCCGCGGCTTGCCGTCGCCATGCACGAGGCGTGGATGCAGGGTGACTGGCCCGTCTTCGAGACCACCCGCGACCTTTTCGTTGGTCTCCACACGGTTGTGTTTTCGGAGCCAACCCCCGCGGTGCTGAAAGCCGGGTTGGCACAGCTGGGCATCATGACGCCATCGGTGCGCTTGCCTTCGGTGGAGGCGACACCGAGCGGCGAGCAACGCATCGCATCGCTGTTGCGCGATCTGGCGGAGTGGATTTAGCCACCATGGGCACTGACATCGCGGAAAACAGGCAAGCACGCCGCAATTATCTTATCGAGGACACCCTCGAGACCGGCATGGTGCTGTTTGGGAGCGAGGTCAAATCTATGCGGGCCGGGCAAGCCAATATTGTCGATGCCCATGCCTATATCCGCGACAACGAGCTGTGGTTGAGCAACCTGTATGTTGCCCCCTACAACAAGGCACCAAATGCCTACCAGCACGAGCCAAAACGCTTGCGCAAATTGCTGGCGCGCGGCGCCGAGATAAGAAAACTTGCGACCAGGACGAAGGTGCGGGGCTATACGCTGGTTCCTTTGAAGCTGTATTTTGATTCTCGGGGGCGGGCAAAGTGTTTGCTAGGGGTAGGCAAGGGGAAGACACACCAGGATCAGCGGATGACGGTGAAGGATCGCGAGTGGGGACGTGATCAACGGCGGATATTGCGTGATCGCAACCGTTAGTCGGCGGGGTTATCATCTGTTTTGCGTGATGGCGGGTTGCTATCGTGCCTCTTGCCTTGTGATGATGCTATTGATGACAATTTCCACGGAAAAGACACGGCGTTTGCTGTTTCCTCAGGATGCCGAGGCGGCGTCGTTGTGCTGGCGAGCGGGCGGGCGTTGGGCACCTTCCTTTCGGCGGTACGGGGGTCGTGGTGTGAGGCTTTCTTGGCGATCGGTTGTGGCGTTTGCCGTGGCACTGCTTGTTGTCGCGGGAGGAGGGATCGAAGGGGGTGGAGGGATCGGAGGGGTCGGAGGGTTTTCTTTGGCATCGGTCGCTCGGGCGGATGAGGCCGCGCACTATGCCAAATTTGATCAATTCATCTTGGACATTACACGAGAAGCCGAGCTTGCCGGCGTTTCCCGCCCCACCATTGCGCGTGTGGTGCCGCGTCTTGTTGCGCCGAAGTACAAAAAGCCCTCGGTGGTCGAGCAACGCGCCCGAACCCAACCCGAGGCACGGGCGCCATTTTGGCTTTATCGGTTGTTTCGGTTGACCTCCTCGCGGGTTGTTTCGGGGCGGGCGTTGATGACCATCCATAGCGATTCATTGGCGAGCATCGAGCGTCGTCACGGCATCGAACCGAAATACCTCGTGGCCCTGTGGGGCATTGAATCGACCTTTGGCAATAATCGCGGTCGCCACTGGACGCCCCAGAGCTTGGCGACTCTTGCCTTTCGCGGGCGTCGCAGCAAATTTTTTCGGAAAGAGCTGATCGCGGCGATGCAGATCATCGATGCGCAGCACGTGCCGATGGAGCAAATGGTCGGATCATGGGCAGGGGCAGGGGGGCACTTTCAATTTATGCCCACGACCTTTTTGGCTTATGCTGTTGATGCGAATGGCGACGATCGGATCAATGTCTGGCAAGATTTCGATGACGCAGCGGAGAGTGCTGCGCACTTTTTGCGTCAGATCAGGTGGCAACCCGGGCAGCGGTGGGGGTATCGCGTTCAGTTGCCGTCGGGTTATCGTCCAGCCCATAACACGCGACAGTCGCTGGTCGATTGGAGCAGGCATGGGGTGCGCCGTGTCAACGGATCGCCTTTGCCCGAGATTGAGGTGGAGGCCAAATTAATACTCCCCGACAAGACGCATCGCACCGCATTTCTTGTCTATCACAATTACGGACGATTTTTGCTCTGGAATCGATCGCACCATTTTGCGCTGACGGTAGGCACTTTGGCGGACTTGGTCGATAGGCCCTATGATGTGAACGTTCACCTCGCGCATGTCCTGACTCCCGACTTGATCCTGCGCGCCCAGCACCTGTTGATCCGCGACGGCTTCCTCGCCGAGGGGCAACAGTCGGGGTTGTATGACCTTGCGACGCACCAAGCCCTTTTGACTTGGCAGGGTGCGCACAGTTCGCATAACAACGCGACGGTGCACGCCGATAGCGTCTATAAGCTGTTTTTGATCGAAGAACACCGCAAGGCAAGCACCCGTTAGCGGCTTGCCATGGGGTGTTCGACGTGAACGCCCTCGAAGGCGGAATTTCGCGCTTTATGCCCATGGGTTGTTGGGCTTATCGTTACCCATCGCGCACCGAGAGGTTTTGTTGCAAAATCCATGCGCGGTTTGTATAAATTGACTGTGGATGTAGCGTTGAAATCAAGCTTGTTTTGCCGGCGAAACGATCCTCGGCGCGCGCTGATTGCCTTTTACTTGCCTACTTTCTCGAGCCTCTTCATGATGTTGCCACAATCTTCCGTTGCACGAAGTTTCCCCGCACGCAGGCCAACCGATGGACTGCGACGAGAGCCTATGATGACTAGGGCATCAATGCGGCATGTTACCAGTGCAGTGTTGCTCGGCACGGCATTGTTGCTCGCGGGGTGTAATTCCGCATCAACGTCCATTGGCGGCAAAAAGAACATTCCGCTCAAGACGACTCTCGGTGAAAACGGCGAGCAGACCACTGGTGCCAAAGACACATCGGCGTCGGAAACGACACAAAAACGGACTGATTTGCCGTTGAAAAATGTAGGCAGTGCATTAGGGGTGCCCGTCAATGGCAGCGGTGGGTATTATAAGGTCGGGGCGACCTATCGAATCCTCGGTGTCGAGTACTACCCCGAGGTAGATTATGACCATGTCGAGACTGGAATCGCATCGTGGTACGGCCCGAATTTCCACGGCAAGCTCACGGCAAACGGAGAAATTTTCGACCAAGAGCTGATCACCGCGGCCCATCGCACCTTGCCGATGCCGTCATTTGCCGTTGTCACC
>JAHZLG010000069.1 GCA_022599995.1 Alphaproteobacteria bacterium
AACCTCTCCGCTACTTGAAGCGTTATACCCCGACCCCCCAGCGGTATGGCCCGACATGCGTCCCATGTCTGTAGAGATCGAGTCGTTGTAGCTGTATGCAGACAGTGAGCTATGACTTTGATTGCCATAGCTTAGGTTGTCGAAGGAGAGGTTGCCGTGCGAGATGTTTCCCGTTGCCAGCTCCTCTGCGCCTTGTGCCGCCGCTCTTTGTGGCACAGAAAGAAGCGAGGTCGCAAGCCCTTGTAGCTTGCCAGCCCCGAACATAATGCCAGTGGTGATGAAGGGCACGGACATACTCAGGTAACCTGCCATTTGGGAAACTTGGGATTCTACGGATACCACGCCGAGTTGGCACACTACCGTGACACCAGTGGGGCAAATTCCCTGCATTTCCACTGAGGCATTCCTCATCATAATGGTGTTCAGGATCACGAAGCACGGCCCCCAGCTGGATAGCCAAACTAACCCTGAAAAATAACCCTTCAGCACGGTGGCATACATAGGCGAGAGCATGAGCAAGAAGGCAATAGGGAACATTGCGATATAGAGGAGCTCAAACACACTATGCAACAAGGGCACCCACTTCTGTGCCTGCAACCCTTGGAATTTATAGGCCTCTTGGGCACGCTTCTCGGTACGGACACGGACGAACTCCTGCATCACGGCATCGTTGCCTGTTTGTCCTGCGAAGTCTTTGCCAGAATTAATGAAGGCATTGATCATCGCCTGTTGGCGCAACACTTCCGTGCCATTCGCGCCCGAACTGCCAAATAGGAAGTCATGGCTACTCCCTATTTGTGTGGCGAGGAAGGCACTTGTCGTGGGGTCGGTTCCCCCTCCCGACGTGCCATCCCACCACGACTTCAATCTCCCGGCCCACCCGGTGCTCCCCGCCTCAATATCATCCGTCAGCATGTCATTCAATGTAATGGCACCGGTTTCGCACGTGACGATCTCACGCTCGATGACAGAGGCGCCCCCAGTCCCCTCGGTTGTCAGCACGAAGGATAAGCTTGGCGCATTGGCTTGTGTGCTCACTACTTGCCACATGTCTTCAGCACGCATGACATCATCCATGCGCATCCTCCCCTGCAGGACAGAGTAGAACACACAGTTTTGCATGTAAGAAGACAAGGATTCCGTGACAGCATTGTCTTGCACCTCAAACTTAGTCGCTTGTGCCATAAGCCCCGCACCATAGAGCATGCCGTTTTGCTGATAACTGGCAACCGCAGGAGGGCTAAACGTCGTCTCAAAGAGCCCCGTGAAACGGTCACCGAGCGATGTCGTAAGGTGCGCAAAATAGGCAAGACCAAATGGGACGTTATCCACAATGATGGACGAGCCACCCCCGGGGGCAAAGTCAAGACGGTCAACAATACGGACACTTGCTTTGGGGGTGAAAAGAGCCATCGTAATAACAGTCATCGCGAGCACCCATTTCGTTGTCGTCATCAGACTGTTTGACACAGCTGACATCACACCGCCCCATAGCACCCCCACAAGCCCTACAACCACCATAGAGGTAGCGTAATCGTCTCCTCCCATAATGGCGGCGACCGCATCGAAGACATCGCGAAGCATGCCCGCATTGCCGATTGTTACTATGTCATATGGTCCGAACATCGGAGAAATCCACGGCGGATAGAGAGTAGAAGCACCAAGTCATGGCAATCAGAAATTGCCGGCATTGCCCCCTGAGAAGCCGGCTTGATTTAGGAAGTCTGGCTTGACGCGGGTGCTCAGTCGACGCTCGATCGCATCCAACTGCGTGATCAATTGTTGTGTCTGGATCATCTTCGCGTCCACCGCTTGACGCTTTTGGTACAGTGTTTCTCGGTTCCTCTGCACGGCATCGATGAAAAAACGTCTTTCCTTCTCTGGGATGCTTCGTTTCGCCTGAAGGCTTTGCAATCCGAGGGTGTACATTTGGTCGAGCTGGGCAAAGAAAATATCCACTGCGACATACTCCGCAAGAGCGGTCTCAGGTATCGTATCCGCAAGCGGCGAATAGGCAGACAAGACGTTGATATAGCGATACAAGGGCAGCGTTGTTGCTCCCATGACCCTCAGGGCATCATCGGTGAGAGCACTCCCGTATTTTGCAGACATATACATATCCCCTATGGCGACACGCACCTCATCGAGCAGACCATCAGTCAGGGTAGAAACTTCCGTGGTCACATTCTCGCAGTCTGTTACCGTGTCACAGCTCAGCTTGAAAACTTGACCACCTTCGAGAAAAATGTTAATCAGCGCATCATCGAGCACAAGCCCCGGGAGCACGGCCGGGATCAGTGGAGCACTGTCGTTGCTCGGCAGGGGGTAGATAACAGTACCTGTATACGTCATGACCAGCTCAGCACGATCCGGGTCAGCGGCAAGCAGGTCTGTGCCCATTAGGGCTTTCCATACAATGTTCCCTACAAGCAACGACTCCTGCTCGGTATCCGAGAGAGAGTTTACCGTTTGTGCGGTTTCTGTTTGACATTGTATCTGGGCATCATTTCTGTCAATTGACCCACCCTCCATCTTCTTCTTGATGCACGCTTCCGTCAGGTTCGTTTGATGGAACTCCACTGCTCCATCCACGAGGGCTTTCGCGGCTTGACAGCTATTAATGTTCAAGGCATTGATCTTGTTGATCGTGTCTTGCACCTCGCTCACTGTGTCGGCAATCGTGGGGGATATTGCTTCCAAAGCCAACTGGAAGGCATAACCGGTACTGTTCTGCGCGATGTTGCGGAGCAGATTGATATATTCATCGACCCCGGCAAAGGACAGTGCGCCCCCATGAATATCAATTCCGTTGCACCCGGCATTGATACTTGGCAATTCCGCACGGATAGGGCGCAAATTTGTCTGTGGAAAACGCAAGGCGAGAGAACCCCCCGAAATATAGCCGCCCTCCGAAAGGTTGCCGTAGGCTCGAGGATCAGAAATGTTCGATGTGGCAGACAGGTTATTGTAAAAGGCCTCCATCTCCCTTTCGATGTCGCTCTGGGCGTGGCTTGCCTCAGGCAGAAATACGATGAAGGAAATAACTGTCGCGACAAGGGAAAGGCAACGATTAAGGTGTAGCATAGGTTTCTCCTACAGAGAGCTCTAGGTAGCGATATATACGGTCGGACAACTCGTCCGTGCCGATGATCCCGTAGGCGATCGGGATAAGACTATTCGTCTCGGAGTCGAACAACATGGTCGCGGGGACAATGCCCTTGTCAAAACCAAGACTTAGAAATTGCCCATAATCCGTGATGCTATTTGGCCACTCGGGCAGGAAGTATCCATCGAGCGAAACACCCTGCACAGTGATGTTGTTTTGGATAGCCCACCGCTTAAGGGCAGGCGAATAGACAGTGCAGTAGACACAACTCGTCGTGTAGAAGAAGAAAACACCGTAGCGGTCTTGCAGTCTTGCAAGCGTTAGCCTCTGGGCTTGCCTTCGTTGATCAACCCATGCTCTTTTGCCTTGCGTGCCTTGGGGGGCTACAAGGTTGTAGTCGAGCTCAGGGTTGCGCCAGAGCACCCGCCGCCACTGGTCAGCAAAGCTGTGTGCCAAGCTCAGTTGTTGCTCCTGATAGGAGGCGTAGGCGTGAATATTTGCCTCGGTAGGCTCAAGGATAGCGCGGGCTTTCAGCTCTTCGAGCTGTTTGCCCACACTATCTAACTGCTCGCGTGCCGTAGGAAGCGAAGGCAAGGCCTCAGGCGCAGATGGTGAGGCAGGGATCGTGGTTGGGGTGGCAGGTGCCTTCTTTTGGCTCGACTGCTTTGCCTGTTTTTTGGGGTCACAGTAGAAGTGCCATCCATTGTCATTTGCACACCCCGACCGCTCGGGAGCAAAATATCCCGACTGTTCCACGCTTGCTTGTTGTGCCCCCGCGAGAGGAGGGATAAGGCAATTCACAAGCAAAAAGAGCCCCGCAAGCAATCGTGACATGATGTTTATTCTCCGATACAAGAAAGAGCGGCTTCGCCACAATCTGGGGTACCATAGAAGCTTGCCACTCGCTCCGCGATGGCGGCAGAGCCCTCGGCGATGTTCGTCGTGAAGTTTTCCGGGAAGTCGAAGGCAGGTGTGAGGTCGACATGATCGAAGTCAATCATCGTCAGCTGATCGATCGTCAGGGAATAGGGGTCTGCTCCACCGGGGTTGCTTGCCCCACTGCCATCATGGTTCCCGTTGAGATAATTAAACGGTATCAGGATGCCTTGCTCAATGGCGGCTTGTACGATGATCCGCCCAAGCACGGTGTCAAAACAGCGGTACTGCTGTATCTGCAGGGTCTCGTAGCCATTCCAATCGAAGAAGCCCGCATTCACATAGCTGCGCTGGGTAAAGGCGTGCAGACAACGCTCTTCTTGTCGCAATTCATACAGACGGTACTCCTCATCGGAGCATGACTTCTCGGTGCCTATTCCACTGGTGGCATAGATTGATGTGCAGCATTGCTGAGAAGAGATCGGGCCTAAGGAGTTAAAATCGATGCTGCAGTTGAGGTTTTCTGCCGGAAACAACTCTAGCCCCGGGGGGTCGGTGTTCTCTATCTCTTGCCCGATAGCCCCCGCAAGAGCGACCGTAAGATAAGCTTCACCGAAATCCTCGTTGGGGGCATAGGAGGTGTCCCCCACACCCTCTACGGCATAGCCGTCACCTCCGGTACATATGGTTTCTTCTCTCAGCCCTTCTCCCGTGGGGCAAGAGAAGGTGCGCTGGAAAGAGGCACAGTCCCCCCCACTGTTTGTGAACAAACACACGTCTTCTAGGTAGTCGCACCCGTCATCGAGGTGCTCTTGGCAGCTGCCTCCAACGTCTTCCTCTATGCCATTGACACAGGCATAACTGTACCTGCGCTCGAAGACATCCTCCACCGTGTAGCCATAGAAATTGCGGGTTTCTGCGCCACCTTCCTCATAGGCAGTGACCGGGCACTGTTGTGCGTGCAGTTCGGAACACCCCTGCCACGTGTCAGTAAGCACCGTGAATTCTTCGGAAAGCAACGTCGCATTGGAAGCCGTGGATAGCCAATCAGTGCACGTGTATGTCGCTTG
>JAHZLG010000070.1 GCA_022599995.1 Alphaproteobacteria bacterium
AGTCCGAGGCTGCCACAATTCGTTGTAGACCAGCTGCTTGCGGGGCAACAGGCGAAAGTGGAACCCTTGAATGTTCGTTGCGCCCGCGGTTGGGATAGCACGGATGGTCTACTGCAGGTTCACAAAGACCTTAACGTTGTCCAGTCCCGGGCCAAGCTGCCACAATTCGTTGTAGACCAGCTGCTTGCGGGGCAACAGGCGAAAGTGGAGCTCTTGAATGTTCGTTGCGCCCGCGGCGGGGGTGAAGGTGTAAGTGATGGTGGATTGGGTGCCGGGAATCAACGTCTGAAAGGCGGCATCCCCGTTGGGAGCAACCTCGCCATTGTGCGTCATTTCCCACTTCAGCGGGGCATTGACCAACCGCAGCCGGAAGGCTTGGTCACTATTGCCAATGTTGTTGACCCGCATGCTTATCGCCACCGTGCCCCCAGTGCGGGTGATGCCGTCCAGGGATAGGCGGGCGTCGACATACTCGTCATTTGTTACCCGTCCGGTGTCAGCGGGCGTCGTCGGACGTACCGGAGTGGTATCCCAAAGCTGGCGGTTGGTTTCCTCAACCGTGCGACCAGCGACCGCCGCAGTGAAATTGTTCACAAAGACGAGGTCGATTTCACTGCCAAGGTTCAGCATCTCATCGAGCGTCTTCTTCCGCACCTCATAGGATTGGAGCGACGCGATCAGGTTATCGAACGATTGATTGCTCGACGACTGTGCAGTCGGGAGTCGAGGAAAGTCAGCCGTCTGGAGACCTTCACCAAACACAAGATAGTTACGCGCGACCACCGAAGGCACGATGCGGGGTCGCGGCATGTCGTGCACCAACCGGTCAATTGGCGCGGTCATGGTGCCATAGCCATCGGGCAGGAAATTTTCGGCAAGGTTGGCATGGTTGGTAAACCACGTGGTGATATACCCTGTTTTTTCGCGTGTTTCGCGCCCTTCGGACGTTGCCCCGACATAATCAGAGAGGTCGAGCAAGACCAAACGCCGTGCCCCTTCCCCCGAGGTGGCAAACCACATGAAGGTTTTCTTGCCTGCCTTGTACTGCTTGCGAATGGTTGTCCCGGTCGCGTCCTCGGCTGCGTAGGCGACCTGCTGTATCACGGGTTGGGCACTTACCAAGCGGGAATACGCCGAGCCGTATTTCAAGGCGGCATTCTCGCGCACGTGGTCGGCAGCGTTGCAGTAGGCATCATCGCGCAGCGACTCATCCGCGCCAGCCCCAAGCAGGACCGTAATAATATCGGGGTTCTTGCTGCGCTTTGCGCCGAAGATGAGCGGGGTTGTGCCTTCTTTGTTGCGCGCATTCACGTCCGACCCCGCCACGAGCAGGGCATTGACGATCTCGGGGTTGGGGTTCAACCCTGCCGACACGAGCAATGGCGTGGAGCCAAAGGGTGTTCGGCCTTCCACGCTCCCCCCGTACTCAAGCAGCACGGTGACCACTTCGACATCGCGGGTGACTTCGCCGGCAAGGTGCAGGGGGGTGCGTCCCTCTTTGTTGCGTTGGTTCACGAGTGCCCCATCGAGAATCTGTTCGACAACTTCTCGGGGGGTTGCGTCCTTCAAAAAGGCGCGGTCAAGCAATTTGTTGCTGCTCGCCGACCCGACAGGTGCAGCAAGCAATGCCAGCAGCGGCGTGCTCTCGAGGGCAGGGTGACGCAAACCGTAGTCATAGGCGGAGAAATTGGAGGCATCCTTCATCAAGGAATTGCTTCGGTGATCCATCAAGCGTTGGACGATTGCTGGGGTGTTTTGAAAGTAGGTGGCATAGGCAATCGCCGGCATGCCGAAATTGTTCACGCTGCCGACCTTCGACCCCGCAAGCACCAGCTCGGAGATGATGGCAGGGTTGGGGTTTAATCCCGCCGCAATCATCAACGCCGTCGACCCCCATACGTTCTTTTGCTTAACGTCTGACCCTTCGTCTAGAAGGGCATTGATGATGCCAAGGTTGGTCGTTGATTCGACGGCACGCATCAACGGAGTCCAGCCTGCGTTGTCGGTTGAGAGGACGATCGGTTTTCCATCCAAGGTGGGGTTCGCTTGAATGAAATTGCGCACCTGATCGGCGGTGGCATTTGTCATCCACGCCGGATCATGGAGGTCAGAAGGGGCAACGACCGGCCCCTGAAATCCACTTCCGTCGAGGGGCTCGCGGCCTTCATCATTCGTGCCGTCGTTGGCAGTTAACGGTGTGCTTCCTGCCGGTGGGGTGCCTATGTCGCCATCTCGACCGTCGAGGTTGAGGATCGTGCTGCCGCTCAGTGATTCGGGCAGCCGATCAAAGAATTGCCCCTTGGCGATGGGGATGTGGACTGTCGCGAACCCTCCCATCAACACAATAAAGAACAGGATGCGGAGGCAATCGATCGCATGAAACGTGCGATCGACGACTGAGCCACGAAAACGGGCGCATGGCATGGTGCGATGTAGAATCATTGGCTAGGATGTCCCTTGGGAGGGGCAGGGATTTCATATGGTTTTATAAGGGGCTTCGTCCGATGCCACGGGTGGCACGGCAGAAACCCCAAGAGGACAAGCAAGGTGATCAAGCAATAATGATGCCATTTGTTCTGCACGCGCCACTGCCAAAGAGATCAGCCCCGGCAGACAAGGCGGTGGTGTCCGCGCCAATTACCGCGAGAAATTCCTCTGCGGATGGGGTGGGCGATGCCTGTGGGCTAAGTGTTTTTGCGTTGCCCTTAGACTTCGTATAGGGTTGCGAGGGGTCTTGCCACTGTTGGTTTTTCTCCTCTTCCTCCTTCTTTTTCTTTCCTCCTTCTTGTGGATGGTTCGTTATGGTTGCCGCAAGTGACAGCTCGGATGATAGCCCTGTGCCGCAAGGCAAGTCATCGCCTTCATTAACCGATAAGGGCCGCGCACCGCGTGCGCGCGCCACCACCAAGAAGGCAACAGGGAAGGCGGCGGCGAAGGCAACGACCACAAGAGCGAAGCCAGAGTCAAAGCAGCCCCCTTTATCCAAGACCGATGAGGTCCCGCAACCGCGCGAGGATGCGCACACGCAACCGCGCGAGGATGCGCACACGCAACCGCACGAGGATGCACACACGGAGGCGCACGAAGAGATGCACAAAGAGGTGCCTCCCCATGCCAGCGCGGCCGTTCCTCCAGATCAGCCGCCTCCTGTGCACGAGGAGGGGCAAGCGATGGGCGCTTCTCCCTCAGATCAGCTGGCAGCATTTATGGCGCATCAGTGGCAGTTGTTACAGCAGGCGCAACAGGTTTGGCAGCAGGTTGTTG
>JAHZLG010000071.1 GCA_022599995.1 Alphaproteobacteria bacterium
CATGGGAAGATTCGTCGAGCGGATGCGCAATCGCAGCGAACGGATAGATCGCCTCGAGATCGAGGGGTTGGAGACCGAGATACTCGATCCGGATACCGTTAATGCGCCGAAAATCTTGAGCCAAGACGGTGTGATCCGCTTTGGATTGCTCTTCGGTTTTGGTGGGTTTGTTGTTTTCATGCTATGGGCAACCCTTGTCCCCCTGAGCGAGGGTGTGATTGCTAGCGGATTGGTTGCGGTGGAATCGCAACGCAAAACGGTTCAACACCTCGAGGGAGGAATTGTTGCCGAGCTGTTGGTTGAAGAAGGTTCGTCAGTGAAGGCCGGCCAGTTGCTGGTGCAGCTCGATACCACCCAGCCACGGGCACGCCACGAATTGCTCCAAACGCGCTACTTCAATACGCTGTCATTGCTCGACAGGCTGAACGCAGAGCGCGAAGGCGGAGATGCCATCGATTTTAACCCCGAGCTGTTGAAGCGGCTCGATGACTCGAACGTTGCTGATATTGTCCTGCAACACCGATTTTTGTTTGAGGCACGGCGCGACCAAACCAGTGGTCGCCGCGACATTCAACAACGGCGGGTGAGCCAATTGCGTGCCCAAGTCGCCGGAATCAATGCCCAGCTCGAAGCCAAAAAACGGGAGCGGCAACTTACGGAAATTGAACTCGAAAGACTGGAAAGCCTGCGAGGCCGCGACACACGATTGGTGACCGTCACCCAGCTGGTTGCCCAGCAGAAATCGCTGAATCAAGTGGATAGCGATATTGGCAGCCTTCAAGCTGAGATTGCCGGCGCGCGGGTCGCTATCAGTGAAGCCGAACTCGAATTGATCCAGATTGATCTTACCCTAAGGCAAGAGGTATCAACCGAGTTGCTGAGTGCCAAAGAACAATTGTTCGAGATACGCGAGCAGCTGGCGGCAACGGACGATGTCTTGCGTCGCACGCAAATTCTCTCCCCGCAAAATGGCAAAGTGTTTGGCCTGCGCATCTTCACCGTAGGGGGCGTTGTTCCCCCTGCCGAGCCGATCATGGAGATCGTGCCAGTCGACGACAAACTGGTTATCGAAGCAAAGATTCGTGTGACAGATGTGGACAATGTTGCTCCGGGACAAGCGGTGCGGGCAAGGTTTTCTGCCTTCAATGCGCGCAATACCCCCGAGGTGAACGGCCAAGTTGTCTCGGTGAGTCCCGATGCTGAGCTCGATCAGGCCACCCAAGAATCATTTTACTCTGCTATCGTGAACATCTCCGAAGAAGAAATGAACCGACTTGTGGGAGTTGAAGTCATTCCCGGCATGCCGGTTGAGGTCTTCGTGACCGGGGGCGAAAGAACCGCGATTGATTACCTGTTGAAACCAATAACCGATGCGGCACGCAAGTCGTTGACCGAGGGCTAAGAATTGTTGCGTAAATGTTGCCAGGCCGTGCAGGGGACCTCTCGTCTTCTGCGGCTCCCCATCTCGGATGTGTTGGGCTTTCTCGCTGTTTTGTGTGTTGCGGGGACGACGGTGCTCTCCCCCAGTGCGAGTCTGGCGAAGGGGCTAGATGATTCCTCGTCGGTCATTTTCTCTCACGGACAGACCAAGTGGGGACGGACGGGTGCCGGCGGCAACGGCACGCCCATAGTAGATCACGGCACGCCCCCGGGCGGCAACAGCACGCCTATCTACGGCAACGGCACGCCTATCTACGGCAACGGCACGCCTATCTACGGCAACGGAACGCCGCTCCTGCTGGTGCAGTCAGATTCTCAGGACGGGGCCACGGACAGATTTAACAGTCTCATCAAAGAGCTGGAACGGGAAATCGAGCAGATCGATCAGGGGGATAACCTGCCTCCAGATATCACCGACAATGGGGGGGGGCAATCAACGACACCCCCCGAAGAACACATTGCGCCGGGCGCGACGCCTGACAATTATACCGACGACGGGGGATTCGATGAATCGATCGACGGGGCGATCGGGACACAAGAATCCGACTCCCCTTCGCAGCAATCCGATTCGGCAGGCCAAGGAACAACAACAGACAACACCGAAGAGACAGAAGAAGACAGCGGCACCGAAATTGGTGGCACAACGGAAGAAGAGGCCGGCACAGCAACACCCCTAGACAGTATCGGATTGCCCGCTGGCTTTATCAGAAGCCCGCAAGAATTGGCAACATTGGCCAATTCGCCTTATCACCTGCGCGATGCGATGCGCGATGCGCTCGAACACGATCCCCGCATTGAGGCAGGCATCGCCGGAGTCCAAACGGCACAGGAACGCGTCCGGCAAGCCAAAGCCGCCCTGCTGCCTGACATCGTGACTAATTTCTCGGTCGAAGAAACCGACAGCCAGCAAACAACATCGCTTCAAGGGACGCAAATTACCGCCGGGGCTACCCTGTCGCAAAGCGTCTTTTCCTTCGGCAGAAACACCCAAGCGATCCGCGAAGCCGAGTCCAATGTTGAATCCGCCCTTCAATCCCTGCGCGGCATTCGCCAACAAGTCATTCTCGAAACCATTGAGGCGTACATTCAGGTCTTAATCGGGGAAAGAATCTATCGCATCCGCACCAATCATCGAATCGACAGCATCAGCCTGCAAACGACCGCCGAGCAACGCCTCGCCGAAGGGTTGATCCCCGTGACCGATCTTCGACTGGTGCGTTCCCTGTACAATCAATCCGAATCCGAATTGACCCAAGCCAACGTTGATCGGCGAATAGCACGCAACAACCTAGAGAGCCTCACCAACAGAGGACTGGGCAAGGTCTCGCGGCAAGACTTCGATCCGATCGCCTCGATGGTGCCCAACAACCTCAACTCGGTCATCACGCAAACCCTCGAGACCAACACGAACCTCAAAGCCGCCCTGGCCAGCGTCGCCGCCGCCGGAGCACGTGCCAAACGAAGCCGCAGTGAGCTGTTGCCCGAAATATCCCTGCAATTCAGCTCGCAATTCAGCAAGATCGAAGACACAAACACCAGCACCAATTCGGTCGGGTTGAATGTGAGCTCGCCTCTTTACCGCGGGGGGTTGTTGCGTTCATCGCGTCGTGAATCGCTCTTTGCCCTGGAGCAAGCCGAGAAGCAAGCCGACCGCGTCCGTATTGAGGCGGTAACGGCAGCACGCAACGCGTGGACGCAGTATGTCCTTGTTCAAGATAGCCACAGTGCCATAGTGCAAGCCCTGTCATCGGAGCAGCTGGCTATTAGAGACCTCGAAGACCAAGCCGACGAAGGACTCGTGGCATTCTGGCAAGTGCTCGATGCGCGCAACCGCTCGCTGAGCGTGCAGACCAATGAGGCAACACTTGGACAGCAGATCGATCTCTACAATTTCCGCCTGCTGTTTGCTATCGGGGTGCTTGATGATGAGAACATTGACCTGTTCTGGCTATCGAGTGGAGATGACCCCGTCGAGCAAACCCCCTGACTGCTTGCTAATCTGATCATTCGAGCCCCGCGTTCGTAATCAAGGGCGAACGATTAAGGCCATCACCGAGCCCCGCCCCGAGGGCCGCATTTCCGCGTGCCAAAAGGATGTGCGTACTTGTCGCTGCCCCGCTAGACGCGTGGCACCGCGGCAAGCAGGTGCTGTGAATAGGGATGCTGGGGCGCGGTGAAGAAATCATCGGCAGAGGCGCACTCGACCAGTTGCCCGTCCTTCATCACCCCGACCTGCGTCGCCATGAAGCGGACAGTCGCCATATTGTGCGAGATGAAGAAGAAAGTAAGACCAAGCTGCTCTTGCAGATCGCGCAAGAGGTTGAGCACCTGTGCTTGAATAGAAACGTCCAATGCCGACGTCGGCTCGTCGCAAATGACAAGACGAGGATTGGTGGATAGGGCGCGGGCGATGCCAATCCGCTGCTGCTGTCCCCCCGAGAATTCGTGCGGGTACTTCTGTTTGTCCTGCGAGGCGAGACCAACAAGGGCGAGTAAGCTATCTATCCGTCGTGTCACCTCCAAAGGGGAAACAGAGGTTCGCTCACGACGGGAAAGGGCGATGATCGGCTCGGCAATAATATCGCCCACATGCCAGCGGGGATTCAAGCTGGAGTAGGGGTTTTGAAAGACCATCTGCACCGCGCCGAGGGCATTGGCCTGGGCAATGTCTAGGTGGATATGCCCGCTCGTTGGCTTAAGGAGGCCGGCAAGCATTTTGGCTATCGTTGACTTGCCACTGCCCGACTCGCCAACGAGGGCGAAGCACTCCCCATCCTGCACGACGAGGGAGACATCATCGACGGCGAAGTTGGGTTTGGCGGATTTTCCTTTGTGCGTGAATCGCTCCATGATCGAGCGACGTGGGTTGTATTCAAAACTCACGTTTTGCAGGGCGACCAGAGGGTGTTGTTGTGCAGTCATGGTAAGTTGGTCTCGATCGTTTCACGTGAAACGTGTCGGATGGTGCCTTGGGCACGATGGGGGTTGGGCGTACAGACAGGGGGGGTGTGTGTTACGGTAAACGTGTCACGTTAAACGTGTCACGTTAAACGTGTCCCGTGAAACGCGTCCCGTGAAACGCGTCGGGTAATGCCTCAGGGCAACAGATCAGGTCGCAAGAGAAGAGAGATAGGCCCGCTCTTCATCATCAAGGTTACTGAGCGCATCGTGCGTAAGGGGCGAAGGTGAGCTCGATGCAGCAGGAGGCGTCTCTGCGTGCGCAGATCGAGGGTGCCAACAAGCAACCCCTCCACCCCCTCCCCCTTCTCCCGCCAAAAGCGCGGGAATAGAGTCGCAAGCAGAGGAGACAAAGGCACACCGAGGAGCAAAGGCACACCCCGTGAATTGGGCACCAAGCCGCGGCATCGTGCCATCGATTTGCGAAAGGCGTTGCGGCCTACGCACTATGCTCGGAATGGACGCCATGAGCGCGGCCGTATACGGATGCTGTGGTGACAAAAGAATACGATCGACCGCGTTGAATTCGACGAGCCGCCCGGCATAGAGCACCCCCACCCGATCAGCGGCCTGCGCAATCACCCCCATATCGTGCGTAATCAGCAAAATAGCGGTATGGCGAGTGGCACAAAGCTGCTTCAACAGACGCAGGATTTGGGCTTGCACCGAAACATCGAGGGCGGTGGTTGGCTCGTCGGCAATGATCACCTGTGGCTCGACGCACAGGGCAAGGGCTATGACGATCCGCTGTCGTTGTCCACCCGAAAACTCATGGGGATAGGCATCCATGCGGACGGTGGGCTCGGCGATTCCCACCTCGGCGAGCAAATCGATCGCTTGGGCGCGCGCCTGCTTATGGCTCTGCGTGGTGTGCGTGCGGATGGTCTCGATGAGTTGGTTCCCGATGGTAAGCAGGGGGTTCAACGAGGTCTGGGGGTCTTGAAAGATCATCGCCAGCTCTTTGCCGCGCAGGCGATGCAATTCCTTTGCCGGCAGGATGCTGATCGGCCGACCATTGAGCACAACACGCCCCGATGTGATCCGAGCATTGCGGGGCATCAACCCCATCACAGCATTCCCCAGCAAGGATTTTCCCGCGCCAGATTCGCCGATTAGTCCCAGAATCTCTCCACGGCGCAGTCCAATCGAGACGTCAAACAGGGCGCGTTGTGTCGCTGCTCGAGAAACAAAATCCACGGTGAGTGCCTCAATGCGAAGCAATTCATCGGCGTCTTGCCCACGAGATTCAAAAGGTGACGTCATAGAAGCAACTCCAGCCATTTCGGAAAACGCACATCACCAGCCCTATTTCAGCTTGGGGTCAAGGACGTCGCGAAGATAATCACCCAGCAAATTCACAGACAGCGCAAGGGCCAGTAACATCAGGGCGGGGAACAGCAAAATCCACCACTCGCCCGAAAACAAGAAGTCCTGCCCCGTGCGTATCAGCGTGCCTAAGGAGGGCTGCGTAGGGGGAACACCCACTCCGAGAAAGGACAGGGTCGATTCGGCGATGATGGCAAGGGCAAGCCCAATCGTCGCAATGACCATAACGGGAGAAAGCACATTGGGCAGGATGTGCCGAAACATAACGAACCAGCTGGGTTGCCCAATGATGCGCGCCGCCTGGATATATTCTTTCTCGGCTTCGACCTTGGTGACGCCGCGCACCGTGCGGGCGTATTGAACCCAATCAGACAAACTGATCGACACAATCAGCACAATCAGGGCAAAATTCTCCCGATCCTGCGGGGGGATAAAGCCGCGGATAATGCCGTAGGTCAGCATGGCGATCAGGATGCCGGGGAACGACAGTTGAATGTCTGCCACCCGCATAATGAATGCATCGAGCCAGCCTCCGAAGAAGCCGGCGATCAGTCCCAGAGTGACGCCGACGACCATGGCAATGAAGACCGCGGCAAAGCCAACAAACAAAGAGATGCGCGAGCCATAGAGAATGGCAGAGTAAAGATCGCGCCCTTGATCATCGGCACCGAGAATGAAGTAGGTGCCTGTGAACGCGCTGGTTTGCAAAGGGGGGGTGAACCCATCGAGCAAGTTGAGGGTTGCCGGATCGAACGGGTCTTGCGGGGTAAGCCAAGGGGCAAAAACAGCGGCCAGGATCAGCACGATGACCAGCGCGATCACCCCCAAAATGAGCGGTCGTGTCCGCAAATCTTCAACAATGTAAGAGCGGCGCATGCGGGCGAAAAAGGATATCATGCAACGTTGACCTAGAGACAAAAGAGGACACAAGCCAAAACAGCTAGCGACGAAGCGAGTCGCGTAGACGCGGATCGGCAACCACGTACAGCAGATCAACCGTGAAATTAATGGCAACGAAAAACACCGAGATCAGCATCAGGTAAGCCGCCATCACGGGAATGTCGACGAAGTTAATAGCCGTAATGAACAGTAATCCCACGCCCGGCCATTGGAAGACAGACTCAGTGATAATCGCAAAGGCGATGATGGAGCCAAGCTGGATGCCTGTCACGGTCATCACCGGCACTAAGGTGTTTTTGAGGGCATGCCGGAAGTAAACCGATCGCATGCGGACGCCGCGCGCCACGGCGAATCGAATATAGTCGGCGCGCAGCACCTCTAGCATCTGAGAGCGCACCAGCCGCATAATGAGCGTCAATTGGAACAGGCCTAGGGTGATAGCTGGGAGAACCAGCGAAGCCCATCCAGACCGCGTGAGGAAGCTTGTACGCCAAGCCCCGAGGTCGACCAACCCGCTGCGACCAAAGCTAGGAAGAATGCCAAGCTCAACCGCAAAAACCCAAATCAGCAAAATGCCGATCAAGAAGGTGGGAAGGGAAACCCCAATCAAGGACAGGGTCATAATCGATTTGGCGATGATGCTGTGGCGTTTGATTGCGGTATAGACGCCGAACAACACGCCGAATAGGAGGGCGAATACCCCGCTTACCGCGGCGAGCTCGAGGGTAGCAGGAAGGCGTTCCCGAATAAGCTCATCGACGGGTTGCGAAAATTTATAGGAGATTCCGAATTCGCCTTGCAGGGCATTGCCTAAGAAGCGAAAATATTGGAAGGCAATAGGGTCGTCGAGCCCCAGCTGGTCGCGCAGATAGATCACATCGGCTTCGGTGCGCTCTTGTCCGAGCATGTTTTCAATTGGGTCACCGACGAATTGAAACAGGCTAAACGCAATCAACCCAACAAAGAACAGCACGAGCACCGATTGAAAAAGACGGTGTAACGCAAGGACAAGCATCTAGATTCTTTCGTTGCTATAGTTGCTATAAGGGTTCTTCGAGGGGCAAGAGGCGGTCGTCCACGCACCCCCTAGGGCGCACATAGCACCTTCCAAAAACGGCACACTGGTATCTCGAAAGACACCAGTGCACATAAATTGGCACCTCCCTTGTCCCAAGACGCCGATGGCCTGCGTGCTGATTGCAACGAGCAAGCAACACGCAAGCACGCCAACGGCAAGGGGAGGAGGAGGGAAGCCCCCACAAAGGGGGCGTGCCGGAAATGAGGCGAGAGGCTAGTTGCTAAACCGCATGAATTTGAAATGCGGCTGATCTTCCGGTTGAACAGGGAAAATGATCGAATCATCCATGCCCCAATTCAAGACTTGGTGATGGATGGGAACATAGAGAATGTCTCGCTGAACCTGCGCCCAAATCTTGGCAATGTTGGCATCCCGTTTGGTGATGTTCGTCTCAGTCGCCAGTCCTTCGATCAAGCGGTCAACGGCAGCGTTGGAGTAGCCAGTCCCGTTCCACGTGCCAAATTTCTCGCCCTTGGTATGGACAAGGAAATTGAAGACATATTCGCTATCAAAGGTCGGCACACCCCAGCCGAGCATGTAGAACTCGCTTTCGAGCTTGCCAATGAGCGGAAAGTGCTGCGCCTTGGGACGTGAGTCAAGGCTCACCGTGATGCCAATTCGAGCAAGCATGCCGACTGCGGCTTGGCAGATCGCTTCATCGTTGATGTAACGATCATTGGGGCAGTTCAGCGTGATCTCGAACCCATTGGGGTAGCCAGCGTCACTGAGAAGCTGCTTCGCTTTCGCGTTGTCCGGGGAGGGAAAACGATCGAGACGATGCGTCCAACCATTCACAAACGGCGGCGCAATCACCCCGGCTGGAATTGACTGATTCCGCATCACAACCCGTTTGATGGCTTCTCGATCAATGGTCATGAGGACGGCTTGACGTACCCGCCGATCGGCAAAGGGGTTTTTCCCTTGCACGTTATCGGTGGCGAGATCGGCTTTGCCCTGATTCATCCCAAAGAATATCACGCGGTTTTGCGGGCCAGTTTCGATGCGCAACCCGTCGGCTGCACCCACCCGCCGCAGGTCTTGCACGGGAACGTCTTGAATGAAATGGGCTTCACCCGACAACAATGCGGCCACGCGGGTGGGGGCACTCTTGATGGGGGTGTAGACAATCTCGGTCACTTCAAGCGGGTACTCACCGATACCCCAGTAGTCGGGATTGCTCTTGAGCACTGTTTTCACATCGGCCTCTCGGCTGACGAGCACATAGGCACCGGTGCCGTTGGTGTTGTTCGATGAGAAGGTGCGCTCTGAATCGGCAAAATTCTGTGGCACCTGGGCGTTGTTCGCCTCAGCCCACTCTTTGTCCATGATAAAGAGGTTGGTAAGGTTGACCGGCAACAGGGGGTTGGCTGCGGGTTCTCCCACAGCATCGTCACCGCCGTGGCCGCCGGCGGCAAAGGTTTGAATGTGCACCGTGTGATCATCGACCTTCGAGACCTTGCCCACCGAAGTAAGCAATCCCTTCATGTCCGAATTCGCATGGCGGGCACGATCGAAGGAGAACACCACATCATCCGCAGTAAAGGGATTGCCATTGTGAAAGGTGACACCCTTGCGCAGCTTGAATTCCCAGATGGTGGGATCGTCGGTCGGGCCCCACGAAGTGGCTAGAGCAGGAATGACTTCCCCCGCCGTGTCGCGAAGCAACAGCGGTTCATAGATTTGATGGGCGAGGGCGTGGGTCGGCCCCTCATTTTGCGCGTGGGGATCGAGCGTTAGGCTATCCCCCGCCCGAGCCCAATTCAGCGTTCGAGCGGAAGCCGAGTCCACCCCTGCACCGGCCAGGCCAAGCGCGAGGGCCGCCGCCGAAAAGGGGACAAGAAAAAATTTGCGGTGAAGGGGCATGGAAGTCTCCTTGGAGGGAACAAGAAAGAAGGGGGGCGAAAGCAAAGCAAACGACAATCGGGCTGGCTCGCAAGCTGATGACGCAACAAGGAGGGCAGCAAAGCGACGTTATTCTGGGCAGAGTAAGCAAAAAGTTTGTCGTTTCATAGCAGAGACAGGCAGGGGTGACGACGCTGCTTGTCTAGACACGTTTTTGTTATGTC
>JAHZLG010000072.1 GCA_022599995.1 Alphaproteobacteria bacterium
GCTGATTCCACTGCCCAGCTTCTTGCTGGATTTCACGCTTGCCATCTCATTGATGCTGTCGATCGTGATCCTGCTGGTCGTGGTGATGATCCGCTCGCCGTTGGATTTGACCTCATTTCCTGCCATTTTGCTGCTCGCAACCATGTTGCGGTTAGGGCTCAATGTGGCATCGACGCGCCTTATTCTCACCGATGGTCACAAGGGGCCCGAGGCCGCGGGGCAAATCATCGAATCATTTGGACGCCTCATGGCGGGGGGGAATTTCGTCACGGGGATTATCGTGTTCTCGATTCTCGTGATCATCAATTTCATTGTCATCACGCGGGGGGCGGGACGTATTGCCGAGGTGGCGGCGCGTTTCACCCTCGACTCCTTGCCGGGCAAGCAGATGTCGATCGACTCGGTCTTAAATTCGGGATTCATCGACGAAGAGGCCGCCCGCAGCCGTCGCAAGTCGCTCGAATCTGAGAGCAATTTCTTCGGGGCGATGGATGGGGCATCGAAATTTGTCCGCGGTGATGCCATTGCCGGACTCCTGATCACCTTCATCAACATTATCGGCGGGTTCATTATCGGGGTCGCCCAAAAGGGGCTCTCCGCTGGGGTTGCCGCCCAGAATTACACCCTGCTCACCATTGGCGATGGATTGGTTAGTCAGGTGCCCGGCCTGTTGGTCTCGATTGCGGCTGGGATGCTCGTGACCTCCGCCAGCGACACCACCAAATCAACGCAAACCGCCATTTTCGGGCAACTGTCTTCCGAGCCCAAAGCCCTGTATGTTGCGGCGACCTTGCTGGCGGTAATCGGGTTCTTGCCGGGGCTGCCCTTCTTTCCCTTCTTCGGACTCGCCGTCTTTTTGGGCTCCGTGGCGTTTTTCACCTCGCGCCGTACCCGCCTTGCCGAGCAGGGCGACGCTCTCCCCGGCCAAGACGGCATCACCGCCGGGGCAGGTGCCACCGCCGGGGCAGGCGCGGCGGCGGGCACCGGCGACGAAGACGAACAATCCATTACCCAAGCCCTGCGGATTGACCAAATTCGAATCGAGATGGGCTACGGGTTGCTCTCCCTCATTCGCGACAACCACGACCAGCAACTCACCTCGCAAATCAAGAGCATCCGGCGATCGGTGGCAAACGAGTACGGATTCGTGATGCCCTCGGTGCGGATTCAAGACAATGTGCAGGTGCAACCAAACGCCTATCAAATCCTGATCAAGGATGTTGTTGCGGGGTCGGGGGTGTTGCGTCCGAACATGCTGCTGGTCATGGACCCGAAGGGCGATCCCATCACCCTCAACGGGGAAGACACCACCGAGCCCATTTTCGGCATGCCCGCGCGCTGGGTGAATGTATCACTGCGCGAGGAAGCCCAATTCCGCGGGCTAACCGTGGTGAACACGGCAAACGTGATCAGCACGCACTTGACCGAGCTCGTGAAAGAGCACATGCCCGAATTACTTTCCTATGCCGAGACACGGAAATTGCTCGAAGCAATGCCGCCCGAGCAGAAGAAATTGCTCGATGACTTGGTGCCCAATCACATGAATTACTCGTTGATTCAACGGGTGTTGCAGCGCCTGCTCGAAGAGCGGCTGTCCATTCGCGACCTGCCGACAATCACCGAAGCCCTGTCAGAGGTTGCCTCTTCGGTGCGCGCCTTGACGTGGCTTGTCGAGCACGTGCGGTCGCGGCTAGGACGGCAAATCTGCGACACCTTCGGCGATGAAAGCGGAACCCTGCATATCATCACCATGTCACCAGAGTGGGAGCAACGGTTTCTAGAGTGCCTCAGCGGAGAGGGGGATGACCGCCATCTCAACATGTCGCCCACCGACCTGCAAGCCTTTGTGAGCAAGACCCGCGCCCTGTTGAATCGCAAGGGTGATGGCACCGACGGGTTGGTGGTGCTGGTGTCGTCGTCGATCCGCCCGTGGGTTTATCAGGTTGTGGTGCGAAGCCGTATTCCGTGCCCGGTGCTCTCGCGTGCCGAGGTCACCTCGCGCACCCGCATTCAGTCCATTGGCACCATCAGTATGGGGTAGGCTAGCCTACGGCCAAGCTTAGGCTACAGGCTAGCCTGAGGTTAACTTAGGAGACTGCGCGGCAGGGTAGGTTTGGAGCTAAGCTACAGGCTAGGCTGCGGAGGGTAGGTTTGGAGCTAAGCTACAGGCTAGGCTGCGGAGGCCGCTTTAGTACTCGATGCCAACCTGCGCCCGGACACCGCCATCGCGAAAATGATGCCGCTCGGCAGTCATCACGGTGACCATGTCGGCGATCTCCAGCAATCCCGCCGGAGCATTGCGCCCGGTCGCCACGACATGCAACAAAGGACGCCGATCGCGCAAAACATCGACCACCGATTCAGTGTCCAAATAACCGTAGCGAAGCACAATGTTCAGCTCGTCCAGAATGACCATGTCCCAACGTGGGTCGGCAATGGCGGCAACCGCCGCGTCCCACGCCTGCCCGGCCAGCATAATATCACGCGATTTGTCTTGGGTTTCCCACGTGAAACCCTCGCCCATCGCGACATAAGAGCACCTATCAGTAAATGCCGACAACGCCTTGAACTCGCCGGTCGCCCACGCCCCCTTCACAAATTGCACGATGCACACCGACTTGCCCTGCCCCAAAGCACGGAATGCCAACCCCATCGCCGCCGTGGTCTTGCCCTTGCCGGTGCCTGTGTGCACCATCAGCAAACCCTTTTCGGCGACCTCTTTCCCCGATACCTTCTTGTCCTGAGCCGCCTTGCGAATACGCATCTTTTCGGCGTGGCGCGCAACATCAGCAGGAGGGGGGGCGGCAGTGGTGCCGGCGTTGTCAGCTGTGCCGGCGTTGTCAGTGGTGTCAGTAGTGTCGGGCGTCATTGGATAACATCTCCTTGGGCAGATTGCGCGGCTGCCTCGGCAGCACGTTGCTCATAGAGCTGGCGAAAACGAATGGGGTGCAAGAACAACGGAGGATAGCCACCCCCTTGCGTTATCTCCGAGACCAGCTGCCGCAAGTAGGGAAACAACAAGTAGGGCACATCGACCAGCAGCACCGACTGGCGCAACTCGGTGGGGGCCTCGGGGGCAAATGACACATAACCGGCATAGGTCATGTCCAGCAACCAGATTGTGCGTTCCTCGTGGCGGAAATGCGCCCGAACAAGCAGCTGCACTTCGAAATCGGTGTCCGACCGCTGTTGCGCCTTCACATCAAAGTCGACATCAAGGTCATCGTCCGACCCCGAGGGGATCGAGACCGGGCCCGATGGCGACTCAAAGGAGACGTCCTTGATATACTGTGCCAAGATCGAGAAGGTCGTGCCATCTGCCTCCGCCAATCCTGCCCCCAATGAATTATCCGACTGCAAACCCATAGCCACAACACCTACTCAAAACGACGAAGAAAAAGGAATGAACAACACGGCTTCCCCTATCGCCATGGTCGTCCGCTCGGCGGGCAGGACGGCATAACCCACCAAATCATCGCGGGCATCATCTGCAACGCCCGCCAGCAAGAGGCTGGACAGCACCCCCGCGCCGCGCTTGCCATGCGGCACCAACTGCCCCGCATGCCACCGGACGCGAACGAATTCAAGCCGACCCGACTTCTTGCGCACAGCAAACCCCAAGGGCAAGGGAAAGCCCCTCGGCCGCCATATCGGAATACGGCCCCCTAGTCGCGAAAGCAATGGCAACAGCACCGTAAGCATGCCCACGTGCACCGCCACCGGATTGCCCGGCAACCCAACCCACCAAAGCGTCGACTCATCCTCTCGAACAAGCCGCCCGATCCCCACCGGACGCCCCGGCTTTATGGCCAAATTCCAGTGGCACAACCAACCCCCTAATTGCTGGAACACGGGACGCATGTGGTCTTCACTGCCTAATGACATCCCTCCGGTGGTTACCACGACGTCGCACGTCGAGGCCAGGGCCTCGGTGAAAAAACCCTCCACCTCCTGTGCGGTGTCACCGAGGGGAGGGTCAAAACCCCGATCAACAGCTCTCGTGCCATCGCCAGTCACTATCTCGAGGTACTGGCACGCCCGCAATGCGGCGCAAAGCAAGGGGGTGTTGCTGTCGTAGAGCGTGCCGGCCTGTCTTGGTGTGGCAGGCTTTGTCGGCATTGCTGTTTTTGTGCCGCCATAGCCACTATTGTCACCACCGCTGCGGGCACTGCGGTCACCGCAGTGACTGCGGGCGGCAAAGGCGGGGAGAATCTCATCGCCACTGGAGCGTATCCCAACCCGGAGCTTGCGCACGACCTCGACCATCCGCATGCCCTGCCCTGCGAGCACGCCCAGCATGGGCGACGAAAGCACGGTGCCTGCGTGGCCGATGATGGCGTTCTCGGCAAGGTCATCATCGGGGGAGCGCACGTTACTCCCGGCGCGGATGCCCGGCGGGATCGACACCTCGGTTGCGGTGACAAACCAATCGTTAGCTTCAACGGCATGGGGCGTCGTCTCGTTGCCTGTGGTGCCGGGAGACGCGACCGGGGTCACGTCTTCGAGCATCACGATCGAATCGCAATCGGGGGGCACCATCGCCCCCGTCGTAATACGGACGCACCCTCGATGGGGCAGGGTTCCCTTCTCTGCGAGGGCTGGAGGGAAGTGCCCGGCAGTCACCGACGCCACCACGGCAAAAACAGCACTGTGACCGTCGCTGGGGTCACCACGGTGACCGTCGCTGGGGTCACCACGGTGACCGCGGTCACCGCGGGCACTGCTGGCATTGTTGTCACCGTGGGCACTACGAGCACCGTGGGCACTGCTGGCATTGTTGTCACCGTGGGCACTGCTGGCATTGTTGTCACCGTGGTCACTGTGGTCACCACGGTGACCGTGGGCACTGCTGGCATTGTGGGCACTACGGTCACCGTAGTCGGCTGTCCTCATGGCGTAACCATCCACCGCACTGTTGCGATA
>JAHZLG010000073.1 GCA_022599995.1 Alphaproteobacteria bacterium
CGGATTCCATGGCGTGGCGTGATGAAGGTCTGGTGTTGTCTTCGACCCAGCTCGGTGAGCGGCGGTTTCTCGTTTGCGTGTTCACCAAAGACCACGGCAAACGCCTTGGGGTCACGCACAAGCGCTTCGATTCGGCACTGCGCGTCGACGTGCAATGGACGGGAAGAGAGCATCACCAACTAGGACGCTTCACCCCGCACCCACTCTCCGATCAGGTGACAGTCTGGCCGACGGCGAGCACCGTCGGGCTTGCCATGCTGTCGATGACCGAGCTGCTTGCCGATACCTTGCCCGAAGCCGACCCCGAACCAGCCCTCTTTGCGTTGACGGATAGGACGCTCTCCGCAACCCACCGCTTGACGCAGCAGACAATGCCAACGAAGCACCCTGCGATGCTGCACAGTGCCTCGCTTCACTGGCTATCCGCCTACGTCCTTTGGGAGGTTGCCCTGCTTTCCCATCTCGGCTATCGCCTTGCCCTCGACCAATGTGCGGTCACCGGGGTTGAAGACGGGCTCTGCTTTGTCTCGCCGAAAACCGGGCGGGCGGTAACCGAAGAGGTCGGGGCACCCTATCGCCGACTCATGTTGCCCTTGCCGCAATTTATGACTCAAGCCTCCGAACAAGACGCAACATCGCAGGATATTCGCGACGGGCTTACCCTAACCGGGCACTTCCTCGAACGGCACGCGATTCACCACATGCAAAAGGGGCGTGACGGGAACGGTGGCAATCGTCGTTCGAACGCAACAGGCGGCAATGTGCCAGCCACCACGCACCGGCAAAAGCAGGCGATGCATATGCACGACCCTGCAGCTGCCCGCATGACCGACCTCAGGACGACTCAGTCGTCTCGGCTTCCGATAGCGCGGGCGTTGCTGTTTGGGTCTTTGCCAACCAGCCCCTCCCTAGGGTGACATAGTCCGGATTCAGCTCGACTGCGGCAAACGGAATGCCAAGCCGCTTGGCGACAACGCACTCGGCACCGCTGCCCGCGAAGGGAATGAAGATGCGTGGTACGTCCTGTGTGCTGTCGACGGCATCGAGGGGGGCATCGAGGGGAGCATCAAGGTCGATGACCGCACGATAGAGCAACTCAGTCAACCGGGCTGGCTTCTGTGTGGGGTGCGTGAAAGTGCTGTGCTCCGTATGATCATTGCGCTCGGTGGCAGGGAAGGCGTCGGCGCACGTGTTGCAGTAGAACCACCGCTCGACATTGCCCGCGCCTCCTGCCAAAGCTGGAACCTGTATCACGTCGCGCGGCAGTGCACCCTTGGGATGTCCGCCATAGATGGTCGTCCTGCCTTGCCTGTTGTATCGTCCAACCGTGCTCTTGCGCGTGGTGCCAATGATGCGGCGATAGGTCGGCGTGTAGGGGGTGCGAATAGCATCAATGTTAAGCTTAGGAGGCAACGCCCCCCGCCAGACACAAAGAATGGATTCATGGCTTCGCTGCCAAAACCGCGACTTAGGCGTCGCCTTGTTCGTGTAGTGCCACACAAGCCACCGCTGTTGCGATACAGGGAATTGCACTGCGATGTGGGCAAGAATCTCGGGGACACCATAGATGTACATCACCCCGTTTTCCGACAGGTGCTCTATTGCCCCCGCAGTCCACTGCCTTGACCATTCGACGTAGGATTCCAACGATCGCATGTCTGAGCTATTGCCGAAATCCTTGCCAATGTTATAGGGCGGATCAGCAAGGATCACGTCAAACTGCACCGTTTTGTCGAGGGTGCGAGTGAAGTCAATAACATCGCCGTGGGAAATCCCACGGAGAGGAGATCGCGTGGGCGGCGCGGGCGTCGGCAACGTAGACGGCGCGGGCGTAGATGGCGCGGGCGTCGGCGTGGGCAGTGTAGATGGCGCGGGCGTCGTAGATGGCGCGGGCGTCGGCGTGGACAACGTAGACGGCACAGGCGTCGGCGTGGGTGGCGCGGACAAGGGACTATCGGGGAACAAACCCATTCGTGGTGACATAAAGAGGAGATGGCAATATTCGTGCCGTACGGGCGCCTCGTCCTTTGTTGCCGCACTTCATTGCTGACCGCACGAATGGGAGGGAGAGGACGAAGCCCCTGATTCCACCCCGTGCAACCGCACTAAGAAGTAATCGCGCCACGCAACCCGTCGGTGCGTTGCCATCGTCTTGACGCCCTGCCTTTGTCACGCGCATTCACAACGCATTCGCATTCACAACGCATTCACATTCGCAACGCATTCGCATTCACAACGCATTCACAACGCATTCGCATTCGCCTTGACAAGAAGAGCCATATTCGCCATACAATGCGCATGCCTCATCGCAAAATATTTCGCATCCTATTTGCCGCGTTCGCTAGCATCGGAGCCCTCACAATGGTCGCTGCCTCCCCCGCCGAGGCACAAGACCTCGATAATCAACTCTATCTTGATTTGGAATCAGGGCGCGTGATCATTCAAATGCGCCCCGATTTGGCACCCAACCATGTGCGGCGAATCAAAGAGCTGGTGAGAAGCGGCTTCTACGATGGCCTCACCTTTCATCGAGTGATCGAAGGGTTCATGGCACAAGGCGGCGACCCCCTCGGCACCGGCACCGGCGGCTCTGGACAAAAAATTCGTGCTGAGTTCTCTGATGAGCCGCACGTCGAAGGCACGGTGTCGATGGCACGCAGTCAGAATCCAGATTCTGCCGACAGCCAATTTTTCATTGTGTTCCAACCAGCCCCTTGGCTCGATGGGCAGTACACGGTTTGGGGACAGGTCATCGAAGGCATGGAATTCGTGCACGGCATCGAACGCGGCAGAGGAAGTGGGGGACACGTACGCAATCCGACGAGCATCGTGCAAATGCAAATCGCACGAGATACCCTAGAAGAACAGTCTGGCGACGGGGACATTTTCGGCGATACCGATCAGAAAAAATAAGCAGTGTGTCGCCATGGAAGAACCCC
>JAHZLG010000074.1 GCA_022599995.1 Alphaproteobacteria bacterium
CCCTTTGTCGATATGCTGCAAATCCCCGCATTTCTGTGCCGACAAACCGATCTGCTGGTTGCCGCGGGAGAAACCAACCGTCCCATCAATGTCAAGAAGGGGCAATTTCTCTCCCCCCAAGACATGAAACACGTGGCCGCAAAGATAGCCTCAACGGGCAACGATCAGATCACCTTGTGTGAACGGGGGGCATCCTTTGGCTACAACACCCTCGTTGTCGACATGCCCGGCCTCGCCATCATGGCCGCAACGGGCTATCCCATCGTGATCGACGCCACCCACGCCGTGCAACGCCCCGGAGGCGGCGACGGCAAATCTTCGGGCGACCGTCGCCTTGCGCCCTTCATCGCTCGGGCGGCAATCGCAGTGGGCGTCGCCGGCGTGTTCGTCGAAACCCACAACGACCCGGACATTGCCCCCAGCGATGGCCCAAACATGATCCGTCTGTCCGATATGGAGGCCGTGCTAGAATCACTCGTCGCCCTCGACGAGGCAAGCAAAGCCTACCCCGCAACCATCGAACACCTGCACCGCTAAACCGTCCTCTGCGGGGACGGTGACCGGATGGTCTGATGGTCTGATGGTCTGATGGTCTGACAAAGCCGTAGCATAGAAGCAGCACGAAATTTGGGGCATCGTGTGCGCCGCCGTCCATCCCGCCCTTTCACTCACCCATGATCGCAAACCAGGCCCTCAATTCGGTGTTCGTAACGGCGATGCTCCCTCCTTCCTGTGATGCGCACGATTCACGTCGAGCACCGGCTGCCTGCATCGGCAAGCACGCCCTGCCGCAACGCAACGGGGGGTGGTCATGAACGTCTTCGCTCACTGTCACATCTCCTCAGTCCGCTGACGAAGGAAATTTCATGCTATTGCTCATGATAGTCGTCACCCTCGTCGTCGCATTCGAGCTGTCACAACAACTCGTGGTAGGACGCATTGCACGCGTGGGGGGACAAATTGCACGCGTGGCACGGGTAAGGCCAAGCGATCAATCGGGGCCGCGGCAATTGCGCGATCGCCGCATGTTTCGGGTCACTGTGTTCTTGCTCCCGACCAGCATTGTGCTGTTTGTCGGGGTTATGCTGTGGCTGATCGATAGCCCCTATGCCGCATGGACGCTCTGGGTCTGGGTGCTCGTGTTCCTTGCCAGCCTGGGCTTGGGCGGGCTAGCCTCGCGGCACAAAAGTTTTGCGTCGCGACAGAATGCCGAGCGCGCCATCATCATCTTGCTGGCAACCTGCGCGGCCCTTGCCCTGCTTATCACGATTGGTGTCTTTGTTACCCTGCTTGGTCAAAGCTTCGCCTTCTTCGCCCTCGTCTCTCCGATTGATTTCATCTTTGGACTCAAGTGGTCGCCGCAAACGGCCCTGTTTGCCGATGAGGTAGGCTCGTCGGGGGCCTTCGGGATTGTCCCCGTCCTGGGGGGAACGCTGTTGATCTCAGCAATCGCTATGGTGATTGCGGTGCCCGTTGGGCTGTTCGTGGCAATATATTTGTCGTTTTACGCCTCGATGCGGTTCCGACGCTGGGGCAAACCGACCATCGAGATTCTTGCCGGAATCCCGACCATCGTCTACGGGCTGTTTGCTGCCGTGATTCTTGCCCCCATCTTTCGCGATGCTGGCACCGCACTGGGCATTGGCATCACAGGCGAGAGTGCTATCGTCGCCGGGTTGGTGATGGGTGTGATGATCATCCCCTTCGTGTCGTCCTTATCCGATGATGTGTTTCGATCGGTTCCGAAGGGGTTAGCAGAGGGATCATATGGGCTTGGGGCAACAAAAAGTGAGGTTATCCGTACGGTGGTGATGCCCGCCGCCGTGTCGGGGTTGTTTGGCGGGTTTCTGCTCGCCCTGTCGCGTGCTATTGGTGAGACCATGATTGTCGTGATGGCTGCCGGTCTTGCGGCCAACCTCACGGCCAACCCCTTCGCCGCTGTGACCACGGTTACCGTCCAGATTGTCACCTTGCTTGTGGGCGATCATTCCTTTGACTCCGCCAAGACCCTGTCGGCTTTTGCCCTCGCCCTCTCCTTGTTTTTGATAACGCTTATGATCAACCTTATCGCCCTCGTCATGGCCACCCGTGCCCGTCGAGCTCTGTAATGTTGCATCCCTCGACGGCTGAACGCCTCGTTCCCGAAAACATCGCCCTGATCCAAAAGGGATTGCGGCGGCGTCACCGACGCGATGTGGTGTTTCGCTCCCTTGCGCACGTCGCAGTCATGTTTGCGCTGGGCGTGCTGGTGATGCTGGTGGTCGTGCTCGGCGTGCGCGGCATTGGCGGTTTTACGACCTACTCGGTGCCCCTCACCATAACCTTCCCCGCCCTCGATCCGGCTGACCCCGATGATCCCGACTATGACCCGATCGAGGACTACGACTACCCCGCTGTGCTGATCGATGCCACCATCGATGCCATCGGTGCCGGGGTTGTCGCGGAACGCTCGCGGGAAACAAACAAGGCGTTAATTCAGCTGCTCGGTGCTTTCGCTGCCGATGACCTCGCGATACTCACCAACAATGACCGCACGGTGTTCGGCACCCAGCAGACCTACCCCATCAAGCTAAGCGATATTGCCGAGCAATTCCTAAAGGGCAATGAATCCCCAAAGCTTTCTGACCAACAAAGAGCCTGGCTCACCGCATTGCAACAAAACGGTCTGATCGATGAAGCCTTCAACAGGTCACTGTTCTTGGATGCCGATAGCCGTGAGGCCGAATATGCCGGATTGTTCGGTGCCATCATCGGATCGATGTGGATGATGCTCATCACTATCATGCTTGCCCTGCCGCTCGGGGTGCTGAGTGCGGTCTACCTCGAGGAAATCGCGGCGAAAAACGCCTTCACGACCTTTCTGGAGCTTACCGTGAATAACCTCGCGGCAGTGCCGTCGATTGTGTTTGGCTTACTCGGGCTGTCCATTTTGATTCAAACCTTGGATTTCCCTCGGTCGGCGCCGGTGACGGGCGGGGTTGTTCTCGCCATGATGACCCTGCCCGTTATCGTTGTTGCCACCCGCACCGCACTGGCGTCTGTGCCCGCCTCCTATCGCGAGGGGGCATTCGCCCTTGGCGCAACCCGCCTGCAAGCCGTGTTCAACCACGTGCTCCCCTATGCCACCCCCGGCATCATGACCGGCACTATCATCGGCGTCGCCCGTGCCCTAGGAGAATCCGCCCCGCTGATCATGATCGGTATGGTCGCCTTCGTCGCAGGCCCCGCTTTTTCGGCAACCCAGCCTTCGACTGCCCTGCCCGCCCAAGTGTTCATCTGGTCTGATCTCCCCGAGCAAGCCTTCGCCGAACGAACAGCTTCGGCGATTTTGGTGCTGTTGCTGTTTATGATCGCCACAAACCTCACCGCCATCATCCTTCGCAACCACTACGACAAGCGAAATAGCTAAGATGACAACACTCCTTGACCACACGACCACCCCCTTCACGGCCGAGCGCGCGAACTATCCGAGCGAACCCAGCGTGAAATTCCGTGTGCAAGACCTCAACGTGTTCTACGGCAACAAACAAGCCCTCTCGGATATCAGCTTCGATGTCCGAAGTCAGGAGATCATGGCGTTGATCGGACCATCGGGGTGCGGGAAAACCACCTTGCTCCGTTGCTTCAACCGAATGAATGACCTGATCCCTTCCTGCCAAATCCACGGCA
>JAHZLG010000075.1 GCA_022599995.1 Alphaproteobacteria bacterium
CTTCTCATCGCCAACCAGATCGCGCCAAAGCACTGCCACGCTGACTTGGTCTCTTGCGGGCTGTGACTCGGCATCGGGGAGGGTTGGATCTTTCGGCAGCCACCCGGAGATCAGGCGAAAGGCAAGCGCGCCATCGCTCGGGGCATCCGAGATGGCGATGGAAGCAGTGCAAGTCGTATCGGACTCCTCCTCATCGGGCAACAAAGAGAGAAATTCATCTTCGGCGTGTGAGAAGTCGTTAGCGGTGATATAGCAAGGCAGGTTGATTTTCCGCACCCGCAGCCCGAGCAGTTGGTTGAAGGTCTCGATCATGTCGACGGTCACGGGTTTGGTTGTGTCGCCGCGCTGGATACGCAGCGTTTTCCCATCGGGCAAGTGCCAACCAACGTTGTCCAATTGCCACTGGTTTGCTTCTTCGATAACCTGATAGCGCAACTGGTAGTCTTTTTGCACCGTCTCGGAGACGACTCCGGCTTTGGCCAATGCCTTGATCTGCTCAGACTCTGTGCCCTTGAAGCCGAGGTTGTTCAAGGTGTCTTCGTAGGATTCCAACCGATAATACTTGATGCTGTGCGATACCCCGGCATAGGGGTTGGCGTTGTGTTGTGCGACCGCTTCGTCGTGTTCCTCTTTGGTTATCGCTTTTGCTTTTTTCGGCGCGGATTGGGGTTCTGGTTTTCCCGCCTCCCAATCTTTGCTGTAGGCGGCTTTTTTCAGCCTAGGCAAGAGAAAGGTATCGAAATAATCGCCCATCTCGACCAGCAGATATTTTCTTTTGCTGCCATCGTCGCGGTTGAGGTTGATCACGGCGTGCCCGGTCGTCCCCGACCCCGCGAAATAGTCAAGTATGTTTGCATTATTTTGGCGACTAGATATAGAAACGATACGAGAAATTAACTTCGTTGGTTTTGGTGTTTGCTTGCTCAATTCGTGTGAGGAGATTCCACGCTTTGTGGCAAACATAGCGACAAATTCTTGGCGGGCTTCTTGGTTATGTCCAACTTCTGTGTGCATCCATATCGTCATTGGAGTAACGCCGTCTTTAACGTCTCTAAGGAAACGTTTGATTCTTGGAACACCACCCCCTTTTTGGCCAAACCAAATCCTATTTTCTGCGCACATCTTGTCGAAATTCTCTTTCGATGTTCTCCAACATTGCCCCGGAGGTGGGGTTATAATATTCCCCTTGGGCGTCGTGATAGGATAATCGTAATCCGCTGAATACGTCTTAACCGACAAATCGCTAGATGACCACACACCACGGGGATCACTATCTGGATTTTTGTATCGGTTAATAGCCTCGGATGAGCGAGGCAGGTGGTTGATTTGCCAACTACTTTTGTTTTTTGAAAATGCCACGATAAAATCGTGATTATCTGATAGCCATTTGGCATCGTTCGACGGGGAGAATTTCTTTTGCCATATGATATTATTGATAAAATTCTCTTCTCCAAAAACCATCGAAAGGATGTAACGTAACGTAGCTTGCTCCCTCTCATCTATACTAGCAAAGAATGATGAATTTTGAGGCTGGAAAGTATAACTTGCCTCAACAATCTGCCAGAGAACACTTGCCCAGCTTGATCGTTTATAATTATCCTTATAAATAAAATCTTTGCCTGTGTTATAAGGCGGGTCGATATAGATGCACTGCACCTGCTCGCGGTAGCGGGCAGAGAGCATGGTCAAGGCTTGAAAATTCTCCGAATGGACGCACACCCCATCGATGTTGGCATCTAAATCATCGAACCCCGCCAGCAACCGCCCCCGAAAAGCAGCATCCAGATGCCCCACATCAAAGTGCTTGGTGTCGAGCACCAAATAGGGATTCTCGTGCAAAAACGCCTCAGAGACGGCACTGCTGTCAATGCCATACAGATCAACCCATTCGTCTATTTGCCCCTTGCACGCGGCAATGTCAGCGTACAACGCCGTATCCACCCGATCGAGGGTGAAGCAATACTGCACATCATAGGCAAATTTCTTCTTGAGCCATAATTGCTTCTGCAGCTCTTCCAGCTGGGCAAGGAAGGCGATCAGGTCGCGCGCAATCATCCGTACGCAGCTATAGATATCGTATTCGTGTTGAAAGTGTTTGAAGGCAGCCTCAGGGTCGGGAGACTCCAAATCAAACCCAAATGCTGCCAGATTCAGCATCTCGTTCTTGATGTAGAATTCCAACTCGCGGAGCAAAAAGTTCTTGAGGTCTTTATGGATAAAGAAGTCGGAGGTAAACCGTGCCGTGTATTTGCGCAGGTGCTTGCCGAGGATGGTGCGTCCATAGGGGATGCTTGCGTGCGCTTTTTCGCCGTGACCCTCGTCATCGTTCACGCCGCCAGTGTCAATGGCCGCGCGATCAAGCGGCGTCGCAAGCAATTTCTGAAAAGCACGCGATTGCGGGGTGTTCATCTTCGCTAGCAATGTGCTAACCCGCCGCTCTCCCAACGCATTGACCTTCTCTTGTTGCTCACGCTGCGAGTAGCGTTTGTTTTTCGTGTCGGCATCCTTGTCACCGTTGTATGTCTTTTGCTCTTTCTCGTCCATGGTGCGGTGTTCGAAGAACAGGATCAGCCCATCCTTATCAAGAACAAGACAATCGTCCGTTGCCTTGAGCAGGTAATAAAGCTTGCTGGTGGCCTTCACATTGCCGTGGGGGGTCTCTTCTGCTGCCGCCAAGCGAAAATGCAGCTTGGGCGGCAATGGGATTGCTTCCTCTTTGCCCTCGTCTTTCTCCTCGTCGTTGCTTTCCTGCCCCAGCGCGGACGTCGCGCGGTCAAACAACCCCGGGACGATCTTGTCGGCAGCCACCTTGATGTCGAAACTGTAATTTGTGTGACGATCCGAAGACTTGATGTAGTATTGATCCTTGTTCGCCCAATGAAAGGTGATCTCATCGCCGTTGCTGGGGATCATATAGGTGCCGTGCTGCGTCTCGGTGGGACGCGTGTTGCGCGGCAAGGCAGTGAAGTCGCCGTCTTCATAGTACCGGTCAAAGAATTGATACAATCGATCGTAGATGTCTGCCTCGGACACCATGCTTTGCGCAATCCCTTGCAATTTGTCTAATACTGGTCTTACTAGTGCCGTTTCCAAAATCTCTTCGTCCGTCGCCTTCGGGCCAAGCACGGCCCGCGCCTGTTCCTTAGCCTTTTCCAGCTCCTCACGCGCTTGTTGCAAGCTTGCTTCCCTTTTTTCGCCCAAGACGCTGTTGATGGTCTTTGGCAAATCGTCTTCGATGTAGTTCTCGACCTCTTTTCTGCGCATGTGCATGATGCGGTAAAATCCGAAGTCTAGGTCGGGCTCATTGATCTGGAACAGCTCTTTTATTTTGCTCTTGAACAACTGTTCTTTGGTGGCGTCTTCGGACATGGGATACCGGGGCAAGAGGAACAACAACGAAAACAACTCTGTCTCACCACTGTGATGTACGGCCATTTCTCTTGTTGTTATAAGACGCGAACCACAACAAAGGCAAGGCAATGCGCGGCTGCCCCCTCCCTTGTCGAAGCGCATTCCCCAGGATCAGGCCGAGCTTATCGTGATGGGCAAGAGCATCGTCAGACTCGTATGATTGCAACTTTCACTGCAAAGCACTCCTCATATCCACCTGTTTGTGCTAATCGCTTTGTCAACAGGTGCTCGCCGGAGCGCAATTTTAGAGCTGACTTGGGATGCTGTATCATTCGAACGTGGTACAATCGACTTCTCTTATAACACACCCAGCACTCGTTGCAAAACAAGAAGTACAGTA
>JAHZLG010000076.1 GCA_022599995.1 Alphaproteobacteria bacterium
CCATTCTCGATATGGTGCGGGTGAGGCGAGCCCTGGTTGGCAGTAACACCCGACTCATTGGTCCCAATTGCCCGGGGATCATCTCGCCCGGCAGTTGCAAAATCGGCATCATGCCGGGGTATATCCATCGTCCGGGACACGTCGGCATTGTCTCGCGTTCGGGAACACTAACCTACACCGCCGTCGATCAAGTCACGAATATCGGACTTGGACAGTCAACCTGCGTCGGCATCGGAGGCGACCCTATCGCCGGCACCAATTTCATCGACGTGATCGACCGCTTTCTCGCCGATGAAAATACCGACAGCATCGTGATGATCGGCGAAATCGGCGGAACAGCCGAAGAGGAAGCCGCCGAATTCGTCCGTCTCAACAAGGTGAAAAAACCAATGGTCGCCTTCGTCGCAGGCGCAACCGCCCCCGCTGGCAAACGCATGGGGCACGCTGGAGCCATCATCTCCGGGGGCAAGGGGACCGCCGAGAGCAAATTCGACGCGCTCGAACGCGCCGGGATTGTGATTGCCCGCCTTCCCGACGATCTTGGCAAGGGGTTGCTCGAAGCCCGCAGCAAATAGTCACTCGCCTGCACCGGCAACCTGACTAGTCAGCAAGCCGACTAATCAGCAAGCCGACTGGTCGGCAAACTGGCTGGTAGGCAAACTGACTGGTCGGCAGGCTTGACTGGTGAGATGGCCTCTGATGGGACGCAACGCCTGTTGTTGGCAGCCCAAACAGCTCGTTGTAGGGCACCTTGGCATACAGGGCATGTTGGTCATGCCGTGTTGCGCCCTGTCCCTACCTTGATATGTGGGTCACTTCTCCCTATCTACTGCCATAGCACACTTAGACTTTCGCAAGGATGCCGCTGCGCACCCTCTTTTCGCCGTGCCCTTGCCCGTCCATTTCTCCCCGTCTCTCGTGATTCAGACATGCCAAACAAAATCTCCGATATAATCCTGAACGCCGAGAACCCGTGGGGCAAAAAAAGCAACGGGGAGCAACCGAAAAGCAATGGCGGCACCAATGGTGGCCCCCAGCAATCCTCTGGCGGCAAAGCCTCGAATGGGTTTGGTTCTAAGCCACGCGGGCCGAGTCAATCTGATGGCAACAAAGAAGGATTCTCTTCATTTGGCCGCGGCTTCGGCGGCAACCGATTTGGCGGCAGTCAATTCGGTGGCGGCGGCGGCAATTTCAACGACTTTCAATCCACCATGCGCAACAAATTGCCGGGGGGACTGGGAGGGTCACGCGGTGTTGTGATCGTTCTCTTGCTCGTGGTGTCGTTTTGGATGGCAAGCGGGTTCTACCGCGTGCAACAAGGGCAAGTCGGTATAGAGCTGGTGTTCGGCAAACTAAGCGGACTGCCGACCCAATCCGGGCTCAATTACAATTACCCCTTCCCCATTGGCGAAGTGCTCACCCCCGAGATCGAACGCTCCCGGCGTATCGACATCGGCTATCGTGGCTCGATCCCCGATGGCTCAGCAGAAACAACGCAGAGGATCACCACCATTCCCGAAGAGAGCCTGATTCTCACGGGCGATCAAAACATTGTCGACCTTGCCTTCGCCGTGTTCTGGAAGATCAACGACCCCGAAGCCTATCTGTTCAACATCCGCCAACCCGAGCAAACCATCCGGATAGCCGCCGAAAGTGCCATGCGTGAGGTCGTGGGGCAAACCAACTTTGACAAAGCGGTAACCGACGGGCGCGCCGCTATCGAAGGGCGTGCCCTCACCGTGCTCCAAGACCTGCTGGACGACTACCAATCTGGGGTGCTCGTGGAAAAAGTCGACCTGCAAAAATCCGATCCGCCGCCCGAAGTCATTGACTCGTTCAACGACGTGCAACGCGCCCGTCAAGATCGCGACCGCCTGCGCAACCAAGCCGAAGCCTATGCCAACACCATTGTCCCCGAGGCGCGGGGACAAGCCGAGCAGATCGTGCGCGGCGCCGAAGCCTATCGCGAACGGCTCATCCGAGAAGCCGAAGGGGAGGCCGATCGGTTCCTCGAAAACCTGAGTGCCTATGAAACCTCGCCCGATGCCACCCGTCGCCGCATGCACATCGAGACCATGAGTGAGGTGTTCAGCCGATCGAACATCATCCTCATCGACGAAGGCGTAACCGGAATCGTGCCCTACCTGCCCCTGCCCGCGGTTCAAGGCCTCTCCAAAACCACCGCCAATGCGCCAACCACCGAGTCAAGCCCCACGCCAACAAACACCCAAAACCAGTAAGGGCTGAGAGGGTATCGAGGAGTTCCTACTCCCCGATACCGGGCGGCGTTGATCGCCAAGTCAAACGGCGTTGACCGCCGTGCCAAACGGCGTTGACCGCCAAGTCAAACGGCGTTGACCGCCAAGTCAAACGGCGTTGATCACCAAGTCAAACGGCGTTGATCGCCAAGTCAAAACGGCGTTGACCGCCAAGTCAAACGGCGTTGACCGCCAAGTCAAACGGCGTTGATCGCCGTGCCCCTCGCCTCTCCCGCACAAATACCCCACCCCATCCGCGACTATCACGCCTATCACGACCATGCCTAAACGCTTCACATTCTACCTTCTGGGTTTCATCCTGCTGGGAGTCATCCTTGTCGCCAGTGGGGCAGTGTTTACTGTCCATCAGACGAAACAAGCCCTTGTGCTCCAATTCGGACAAATCGAACGCGAAATCAAAGAACCGGGACTCAAGTTCAAAATCCCCTTCATTCAAGA
>JAHZLG010000077.1 GCA_022599995.1 Alphaproteobacteria bacterium
AGCGATTCCAGCATGGCGGTCTCCTCGCCACAGATGTACGCTCCTGCTCCGCGGTGCAGGTACAGATCGAAGGCATAGCCACTGTTGCAGGCATTTCTTCCGATCAGCCCTTCGGCATAAGCTTCATCGATGGCGTGCTGGAGTCGTTGGGCTTCGTGAACGTATTCCCCACGAATGTAGATGTAGCCCGTATGGGCTCCCATACCGACACCCGCGATGAGGCAGCCTTCGATCAGCAGGTGGGGATCGTTGCGCAGTATTTCACGATCTTTGCATGTGCCGGGTTCGGACTCGTCGGCATTGACCACCAAATAGCTCGGGAGCGGGTGGTCTTTCGGCATGAAGCTCCACTTCAGCCCGGCGGGGAATCCTGCTCCACCTCGCCCGCGCAGCGTGGATGCTTTTACCTCGTCGACAATAGCATCGCGCCCCATGGCGACGAGTTGTTTTGTGTTGTCCCAGATTCCGCGTTGTCGGGCACCTTGCAACATCCAATCATCCTGTCCGTGCAGGTTTTGGAATATTCGGTCTTGGGCACTGAGCGACATAAATGAGCGGGAAGAAGGGAATGGTCGGGGGGGCACAGCCTTGCAAGGGCAAGCTTTGTTCTGCGAGGACAAGCTTTGTTCTAGCGAGGACAAGCTTTGTTCCAGCGAGGACAAGCTTTGTTCCAGCGAGGGCAAGCTTTGTTCTTGCGAAGGCAAGCTTTGCTCCTGCGAGGGCAAGCTTTGCTCCGGCGATTGCAAAGTTTGGACGACTACATGAACGGCATGCTTCTGCCCTTCATCATCGCATAACCAGGGGTGTTTACCTTAATTGATCATCGAGATCAAGGGAAACGGGGTTTTGCCCCCGACTGCGCATTGCTTAAACGAATCGTATGGTGCGATCGATTGGGTAAATGGGGATGGATACCTCATCGATTGTGCGTGAGAGAGACGGGGGAGGCGGTTTGACCACGTCCATCCACGTCCATCTTTGTCCATCCTCTTCGTGTGTGCGGCTTGGGCGGCCTGTTGGATTCATCTTTCCTGTGCCGGAGCAGCCTATTTGGTGGGCATCAACACTGCGCATGTCGTTGGTGCCCACCTCCAGTTACTTATCTTATCAGTTACTTGTCTTGCCGATTATCGATTTTGCCGATCATCACTTTCGCCGATTATCGACCCCGCCGATTATCGACTTTGCCGACTACCTATCTCACCGAGCTCACGAGCTCTTGAAGCAAGGTGTCCGCCGTCGAGATCAGACGAGTCGACGCACTGTAGGCCTGCTGTGAGATAATCATGTTACTGAACTCCTCACCGAGGTCGACGGTTGCCTCTTCCAGCGAAGAAGAGTTAATCGACCCGCTCCCCCCTGCGCCCGGAATGCGAGTCAATCCTAAGCCGCTTTCTTCGGTTTGCAGGTAGATGTTGCCGCTCATGGCACGAAGACCATTCGGGTTGGCAAAAGTCACCAGCGGCACCTGATAGGTTTGGCGACTTTCTCCATTGTCATAGAACGCCTCGACGGTGCCATCCTGTTGCACGTCAACGGAGGTCAACGAGCTGAACGCCCGCCCATTGTGTTCCAAGAAATTGGTGATCCCCTCTTGCGACGAAGACCATACCTGCGTGAGGCCATCCGAGCCCCCCGTGTCATCAATCGCATTATACTGCGACCCGAAATTGACCTCGATCACCTGGCGGTCTGAATTGCGCCCTAGGGTGTTCTCGTTGTCGTCAAAGTCAATGCCAATTTCAAGCACGCGGTTGGGGAAAGCTCCGGTGATGCCGCCACCGTTGCGGGGCACGGGATTGCCGTTTGCGTCCTGAGGGGCACGCCGCTCGGTGCCAATCGCAATGCTGAAGGCGCTGTCATCCTCTGGGCGTGGAACAGTGTCATAACTGATATTCGCCAAAGCATCGGCACGGTTGTCGCCATCGGTGTCGACCAGCAGGGCGTTAAAGATGTCCAGCGTGCCGTCGCCGTCCACATCCAAGTCGACCTCGAGGGTGTTACCCGTGATCGCTTGCATCATGGTCGATGCGGTGTTGCCGTTAAGCCGTGCCCCAGTCGAGATCGAACCATCACGCGTCGACGACGCATGGACTCGCAACTGCCCATGTCCTGTCACCGAGAGATTATTCTGTGATTCAAACAGCACGGCAAAGTGGTCGTATTGGCGATCGCCGTCATTGATAGCCACGCGCTCGAGAGTGGTGCCGAAGAAGTCAAAGGTGACCCCTTGCGTTTCTTCGGGGATCAGAATGGCGTCGTAATTCCCGCCTCCATCCGTGTCCTGTAGGATGGCGTTGCGGATCGTAACTCCTCCCGTCTGGATGTCGACCAGTGAGGTGGATAGCGGCGTGTTCGAAGAAAGCGGGAAGGTTAGTTCATTCGTTGTGCCCGCCTCGAACAGGGTGATACTACCGGCAGCGTTGCCCAGCACGTGTCCCGAGCTGTCATCAATATCGATCAGGAGGGAGTTGCCCGCATCGAACTGGACGTTGTCGATGATGCCGTCATTGTCAGAATCTAGTCCTTGAACGTTCTCGATGGTGACGGCGTTCCCGTTGGTGCTGTAGCTGAGGGTGAACAGCTTGGGCGTGGTATTCGAACCCGCATCGGTCAAGGTCAAGCTGGCACCGGTGAACGAGGGCAGGGTGATTGCCGTTACTGCGTCGACGGCTCCTGCCAATGCTGGTCCTGAATGTCCCAAGAAATAGTTGGGATTGGTGCCAACCCCCACGTTGCCATTGCTCTCAATAGTCGAATTGGTTACATCGAAATTGCCGTCGCCGTCGAGGTCGATAGAAACCGTGAAGGAGGCTCCAGTTGTGGCAACCTCAACCGTAGAGTTTTCATACCCTTCCACCCGCAGTTGATCGGCCGTGAGGGTCCCCGCGGTGATGGCACTTCTGCTCCCGTTCAGTGTGAGGTTGGTGAGCTCGAATCTTCCGTCGCCATTGATATCGGCAGCCCACCGCTCCGCCCCCGGTGTGTCATCAGCAAGGCTAATGGTAGCGCCCGCTATCGTGTCAATGCTTACGGTGTACCGATCGCCAACCTGGGGATTAACCACCCCTAATCCTCCGAGACTCACCGTTGCCGCTGAAAAAGAAAATTCGCCCGGCGTGCTGAGTGTAGTAAAAGTCACGGCATTGGTTAAGGGCGAGCCATAAACAGTGTCTCCGGCATTGGTCAGTCCCGGCGCTATCAGTCGATTGGAGGTGATCACATCGCCTGCATCGACGGTGACCGAGGGGGTGCCGGAAATGTCCCATCCGGTGTTGGTGCCGAAGTGATTCACGCGACGCACATTCGCGATATTTGCTTCTCCTACTCCCGTAATGTTCACGCGTCCGATGCCATAGGCGTTGTCGCCGCGGATAACCGCATCGCCGGTATTGAGGGCGTTGAACACAAGCCCGTTCACCCCGGTTCCATCGTCCACCCCATCGAAGTAGGTGTCGGGCACGGGGTCGACGTCAATGTTGTAGTCGATGCGGATGGCATCGGCGAGGTTGTCGCCGTCGCGGTCGATAAGATAGACTGCCTCGTTCGGACCTGCCCCGTAGTCGATGCTGCCGTCGTTGTCCACATCAATCCGCACCTGCTGCGCGCGATCGGTGATGAGCGGATTTGTGGTGTCGGAAAGGTCAACTTCCCCAAACACGCGTGCCCCGTTGGTGCCATAGAGTGTCGCAACCGAATTGCCGCTGAGGCGTAGATTCTCGGCGTTCAGATTGACAATCACTGAGTCGACAATCCGATCGCCATCGGCATCGTGTTCGTAGACCTCCTGAATGGTGACATAATTGGAGCCACCACTGCCAGACGTTACCACCAGATCACCGGTAAGGTCGCCAACCCCATCGCCATCGGTGTCGATGTTGTCGAGAACCCCATTCTTATCGACATCAATGTTGAAGGCACTGCTGACGGCTTCGGCGGCGATGGGGTCGTTCAAGGAAATTAGGCGTCCTTCGGAGTCGAAACGGGCGGAGGCAATGTGCACCTCGCCGGCGGCGTTCGACACGTCGTAGGTTTTTGTGTTGTCCTCATCGAAGTAGTTACCGGGGTTGAAGAAGCCCGACTCGCGCTCTCCGTCGCCGTTGACCACCGAGGTCAGGACGTGCCACTCGCTTTGTCCGTTTTCCAAGGTGACCGGATTGCCATTCACATCGGACGACCGCTCGAAGCGGAAAATCAGCCGGTGCGGGGCACCCCTTTTGTCGACCACATCCAAAGAGGTGACAAAGGAATTGCCATATCCCGTGCCTGCACCGCTGTGCAGGTTTGCGCCGACATTCAGCTCGGTGGTTGGGATGGGGTCATAGGTCTGATTGGTGACGTTCACCGCCCGCATCTGGACAAAGTAATTCGTCTCGGTGAAGCCGGTGCCGTCCTCCGAGCGCGGCCACGCCAGGACGTACATGCCATCGGTGTTGCGCAGATTGCCATCGGCATCGGGGCGGAATTCCCCCGATCGAGTGAACATGATCTCGCCGCCCGGGATGTACTCCCCATTGTCTAACCGCTGTAATTTGTCGGTGACCACGAAGAAACCATCCCCCGAAATCGCCAAATCCGTGGAGTAATTCGTGGTTGAGATCGCCCCTTGTTGGTCGATCTCTCGCACCCCTGTGGTGCGCACCCCGCCCGCGGTGTAGACGGTGCGGGCATTTTGCTCGGTGATGAAGGTCGAGAATTTCGTGTCAACACGCTTGTACCCCACCGTATTGATATTGGCGATGTTGTCCGAGATGTGGCTGATTGCTTGGGAATTCGATGCAACGCCGGTGATGCTGGCACGTAGGGCTCCAAAAAGACTCATAGTACTGTCTCCGAGTTATTGTCATTGGGAAAGGGGTTGGGTGCGACGGGGTGGGGGTGGAGGGGTGGAGGGGTGGAGGGGTTAGGATGAAGCACGCAGGGTGCATCAGGGTGTGTCGTGAAGGGGGGTGGGCTGCTGCTGCCATGCCACGCAAGCCGAAGTCTGCACTTGGGAGACGAGAGGCGAGCGAAGGGATGCGAGCGAGAGGGGTGGGAGCGAGAGGGGGGTGAGGGAGGGGTGGGAGGATGTCGGTGGGGCGGAAAGGCGCAAGGGTGCCGAAGGGGCAAAAGGCGCAAGGATGTAGGTGGGATGAAGGGGGTGAAGGGAGGGGGGCAGGGGTGGAGGGGGCAGGGGTTAGCGAATTCCGCTGATTTGCTCCCAGCCCACGGTTGATCCATTGGCAAGACCAAACACCGCCTCATTCGTGCCCGCTTTGAAGGAAATGTCGGAAACACCGAGATAACCAAGTGTGGTAGGGTTGAGGGGGCTCTGATCGCCCCCTTGGGCGTTGATGACGATTTGGTACAATCCATCGTCGTTCAGAACGGCTTCCTCGCCGGGGGTCACCGGCGGCGTGTTGCCATCCCAGGTGACGGTGTTGGCGACGTTGCTGGTTGGGTCGAGGTCGGTCGTGTAGGCGATGCGCCCTCGGCTGTCGCGAATCTCAAGACTTGCGGTCCGCACGCCCTCGGGCAGCGTGAATTCGAACTGGCCAAAGGAGTCGCGCAACTCAAACCAATTGCTCTCGGTGGCGACCTGCTTGCCGACCAGATTCACGGCGGTGCTCGACTGGCTTTGCTCCAGCTTCAGGGCGATCTTCTCGAGGGTCTCACTTTGGGCGAGTTGCTGCTCGACCCCGGCAAATTGCACGAGCTGATTGGTGAATTCCGATGTGTTCATCGGATCGAGCGGGTCTTGATTCGATAGCTGCGTAGTAAGCACATTCAAGAAGGTATCGAAATTCCCGACCAGACGATCACGATCATTGGAGGTAGACGATGACGTCGTATCGAGCAAAGATGCCGTCGAGCTGGGAGAGGAAGTAATTTCAATCATGGATCAAACGCCTAATGAAGCTTGGTTGCGCGGAATAACGCCGGCTAACGGAGAAGGAGGGAAGAAATTCTGCTTGGGGGCAGCGCAAATGAGAGGGAATAAATTCTGCAGCGCAGATGAGAGGGAGTGGGCGCTCAGGGCGGGGTGTCCCGAGCAGGGGCTCAGGGCAGGGTGGTTAGACACGGACGTCCACGCGTTCCGGTGCTTGCCCACCCCTGCCGCCTTGAACGTGCACCAGGGGAGTGTCAGAGATGGTGGTGTTGTCGGCAATGGTCGTGTGCTGGCTAGCCTCCCATGCGCGCCACTGCTGCTCTTCTTGCCACTGCTGATGTTGTTGATAGAGATTCCCCGAGCCCTGTTGATTGATTCCTGCCCCTCCAAACTCGCCCCCGAGGGCTGCCGACGCTTGCTCGGCAGACGAGGGTTGCAGGGTGTAGGTTGTGTCTTCGTCGCTCGCCTCAATCCCACTTGCTTTAAGCAGGGATTGAAGTTGGGATTTGTCGCGTTTTAGCAGCTCTAAGGTGGCGGAGCTTTCTGCCGCGATCGAAAGCTTGACTTTGTTTTGGCTCTCAAAGTTGATGGCGATCTGCAGGCGGCCAAGCTCGACCGGGCGCAATTGAATGGTCACGTGCTCGATGGAGGGGGGCGACGCAGTGCCCGCCGTCCCTGATGCTGGGGATGCGGACTGCGATGCTGCCGGTGCTGATGCGGAGACCGATGTTGAGGCGGCGGTTCGGCTTGCTGACGCCCCACCATTCGCCGCCGCTCGCCGCACCTGAACCGAGATTTGGTCGTGGGCGAATTGGCTAATCCGGGCACGGTCGGCGGGCAATGCTGAGTCAAGGAGGGCACGGGCGCGGTCAGTGGGCTGATTGTTGATGGCAAACCCTCGATTCCCCAGCAGACCACTGATGACGCTGGCGTGTTGGGCCAGGGCACTCGCATTCGGGCTGGCAAATGCTGCCGCCCCATTCACCCACGATGAGAACACGCTGTTGGGTGCTCCGCCGCCCGGCGATGCCGTGTTGCCCGATGCAAAAGGACTTCCGCCTGCTTGCGATGTGTTACTGTTGCCCTCCCGGTTGCCCTGTTGCCCGGTGTTTGCTTGTTGCCGGGGGTCAAAGCGGGCCGCAGCATCGAGCTGATTGCCAACGGACTCGCTGCCTCCGCCACCATCGCCGACTGTGCCGAGTTGGGCGAGCGAGGTGAATCCTCCTCCGATAGCGGCGAGCGGCACGATCTGCACCAAGGGGGCAATGCCCGCCAACACCCCGGGGACGGCGAACGACGCAAGCAAGGGCGACGTGTTGCCTGTGCCACCGATGAGGGCGGTGTGGTCAAGGTCGGTGGATTGATCGATGATGTCCCATTGAATATCGAGCGTCTCTCCGTTGCCGATGGTTGCATTCTTTTTGCCTGCGTCGACGAAGGCTAGGGAGCGGCTATCACCATTAAGGGTGATGTGCAGGCGATGGCCTTCGATGGTCTCGCCTGCCCCTGTGACCGTGGTCAAGGACAATGTCGTTTGGGTGAGCCGTGCCGTTGGGCTTCCCGTCCCGGGCTGGGATTTTGCGTCGCTGCGGGCGGCGTGCTCGGATGTGGCTGCGTTGTCACCGGCCTTTGCTGTTGCGGGGGCTTGTTCGGCCTTGGTCGAGTCTGCCGTCGGTTGCGGTGTCGATGACGCTTGTTGTGTTGTGCCTTCCCCGGGGCGGAGCAGGGGCGCGATCACTTCGGGGGTTGTCGACTGTTCGTTGGCAACGGGTACCAGCAAGGGTTGGTTGGCGGCGGTGGTTTGGGGCGTTGCAGATTGCGGCGACGAAGAGACCTCAGTGCTTGTGCTGGCAGAGTCATTCGCGACGGCCGTGGCTTCCGACGACAAGGCGACGCGAAAATCCACTGCAGTAACCGAGACCAGCGACTGCGTGACAGTGGCAGAATTACCGGGGTTGTCTCCCCCTTGTGCCCCGTTTTGCTCGAGGGCAGTGCGCACGGTCAAGGATTGTTGTGTCACAACCAATTCGGCCCTTTGGGGGGCAACGGTCACTGTTTGGTCGGCGGGGCTGCTCTGCCGAGTTGCCCACGTTGCCGACTGGACGCCAAACGCCAGATCGGCGTCTGCGAGCGGAAGCAAGGAGGCACCGGTGCCTTTGTCGGCACCATCGTTGTCAAGGCTTAGGCTGTATGCGGCAAGGAAGTCTTCCAGTGTCGCGATGGCTTCTTGAATCGAGGCACCGCTTTCGGGTGACAACACCGAGCGCAGGGCGCTCCATTGGCCATCGGAGACAGAGCCGTTGGACGAGGCACTCGCCTCGTTGGCAGGGTTAGTCAGGGTGGCAATAACGCCCTCGAGGGCTTGGGCGACCGACGGATTTGCCGCGAGGGTCGAAGCCGTCAAACCAGTCGCACTAGGATCACCAGCCGCGTGTTGGGCTGTCGCCGCATTGAGGGCTTGGAGCAGGGTCTGGGCATCGGTGCCTATGGTCGCTGCCGTGAGCTGCTCGGCGTTGGTTGCCGTGTGGGTTATGGTAGTGGTTGCCAATGTGGTCAGGCTGATCGACGATTTATGTCCTTGTGCGGTGACGACAAATTCGGAGATCGCCTGCCCGCCGTTCGTCAGTGCTCCGTTGTGAAATGCCGCCGCGGTTGCCAGCGAATTCCCCTGCCCATCGTTGCCACCGCCGGCATTGAGCGCATTGAGCGCATTGAATGCAGTGAGAACAAGGTTGCCTCCGATGCCTCCACTGCCGTCGATGCCCCCGTTGTTTTGGGTGCTTGCCGCGATGAGGCTTGCCCCTTGCACCTGCAGACCATCGTGTTGGGCGAATTCGGCGGCAAGGGGGGAATAGAGCGCATGCAACGCCTCATTCACGGCAGCTGCGATGCTCTCGGGGGTGGCATTGGTTGCCTCAACCGTGATCTGGGTTTGCACCGTGATCTGCTGTTGAATCACCCATGCGGCGGGGTTGGTTTGGCCATCGGCGGTGGCCGCATCATTCCCGCTTGCAGTGTCTGCGATGTCTGTGGTGTCTGCTGTGACCGCGGTGCTGTCAGTGCTGTCGCTGCTGTTGTCGCTGGTCGTTTTGGGGGCGGCAGTATTGTCAAGTTCTGCATCAGCGGCAGCGACTTCAGCAGCAGCTTTCGTGCTGTTGTGATCGTCGGCGATGGTGCGATTGCTCTCGCTGCTGTCGAAGGAGCGGTTGGCTTGCTCGGTGCTTTGTGCGGTTGTGTCTTGTTGCTGGCCACGCGTGGCATCGGCGGAAGAGGATGCTTCGCGCTCGCTCGCTCGTGGGCCGCTCGCCCGTGGGGTTGTGCGGTCGGTCGTGCGGTCTGCAACGTCACGGTCTGAGGGCGAAGGGCGGTGTTGCGCCTCGCGCGGCGAGCTTGCTTGTGCAGCACGATCGTCACGATTATCTGCTCGATTGTCGGCACGTGCGCCGCCCCGCGGATCGTTGCGCGATGCCTGTTCGATGGAGGATCGCCTCGTTGACTCGGTGTTGCGGGCGTCGCGTGCATTATCTGCGTCGCGTGCATTTGCGTCGCCTGCATTCCTTGCATTCCGAACATCGTTGTGGCTGTTGCGGACGGGGTCGCGGGTGTTGGTGTTCTCGATCAGTTGCCGAAAGGCGAGCGCAGGACGCTCTGCATCAAGAGCTGTTGCTCTTCTTGCCTCGGATTGCCGCCCGTGACGCGACTTGTCCTCGATGGCCGGGGTTTCGCGCCCGGTTGAGGGAGTAACGTGGGGCAGGGGCAGATTGAGTGACATAGCGTTCTCGCAGACAGGTTACGGATTCTCCGTGAGTCACTGCCGCAATCGGACAGTTGATTCCTGCAAGCAAGCTTCGTGCCCGCCGCCCCTCTTTTCCTCTTCTTCTTTGCTTTGCCCTGCCGCGGCGTTGCAATATGGCGCGGCTAGGTGCCCCTTCCTATCGCTTTGGCTGAATGGCAACGCCAAAAGCCTTGTTGTAGTCGCGAAACAGACGCTTGGGGGTTTCGATCTCG